>JAHQWX010000354.1 GCA_029856375.1 Promethearchaeia archaeon
AGATTATACAAGCTGGGAATGGGCGAGGCAATCAAATAATGCTTTTAGAACAAAACGCTAGATAATAAAGAACGCTGACCGCGTAAAAATTCAGCTGAGGACATTGCCTTCTTGCCCTCAAGCTGCAGCTTAATCACTCCCAACATACCATCCCCGGTGCCGATGCCAAAGGCAGCATTTTTATCAGATAACTCCATCCCAGTTCTTAGAACTACTGCTTCAGTTCTTAATAGAGGTGTTTTACGCGTTAAATATAAATCTAATGAGTAGCGTATTGTTTTTGAAGCGTCATAGACAGAAATTCCTAAATCGGCACAAAAGTCCGAAAAGACATCAATTAATTCTGATTTGGATAAAAAGTCGTAATCCATTAACCTTTTTTTAAAAATGTCGTCAGTAAGCAAGCTAAATCCCATTAATTCTAATGTATTTTCGTAATTTACTTGAAGATCTTCTCTATTATGATATTCCTCGTAGTAAAACAACGCGAGATTTAAGAGATATCCAGTTTTTGAATACACTTCTTTTTCTGAAAATATCCCACTTTGTATCGTAAATTCGTTCAAATCATTAGGTATAGATTTCTGAATTATCGAATTAAGACAAATTAACCCCTTACCTGCCTTAGTCTCGTTCTTAATGATATCTACAATATCATCAGGTTTTAATTTCGATGGGCTCATATCTATTTAAAAAAATGAATTATATTGGTGCCTTACTAAACATAGATTTTTTTTTTTTATTATTTAACCTTTTTACTTAATTTGAATTTCTTCAGAATTTGTTTTAAATTAATTTATTGCTTACTTTCGTGCTCTATATCTTTATTGATCGTAATCTCTCAATATTTGGTTTTAAAGAGCTGTAAAAAATTGAACTGTATTTCTTATAATAGTCTTTTTTATTATTCATTGTCTTTTCGTAATCGTCGTCTTCAATTATTCCTTGAGACCAAAATAATGAACCTTCGTGAGCAAATTTAATTTTATCTCCATCTTTAATAATCGTTCCATTTTTAATCACGATTTCAATATCAGAAAATGCTCTACTAATATCGTTGATCTGGGTTGTGGGATCTAACTCCTGGAGATTAATATTTAAAATATTAATGTCAGCGTCAGCTCCTGCTCCCAAATTCCCTTTAATATCTGCTAATCCTAGTGATTTAGCGGGACTTGCTCTCGTTATAGTGATTAATTCAGCCAGAGAAAGCGTATCTTCTGAATTTAGAATTGAATCGCTCATTAGATGTTCGGATTCAGAATTCTGTACAAATTCATCTCTTCTCTCTTTATTCAGTAGCCATTCAATTATCTTAGGAATATCTTGTAGATGAGCGTAATTGGGAAAATTAATAGAGAACTGTACTTTCCATTTATCTTTAATCCCTAACGCCAAGCTCAATGCGTTTGACCAAAGATAACAATGAGACAAGTTGTTTTTATTAAAAATCCTAAGTGTTTCAAAATGATCACCCTCAGATTCGATGGCTCCTCTAATCATAGGAAAGGAAACTTGACTGCTTAATCTCCTATCCGAAGTGATCAACGGCGAAATTTTGTTGAAGCTCATGAATCCTACATCTAAATCGAATTTATCGTTAGAATTGAAAAAGTTAATTAATCCTTCACACTCATCAAAACCGTACGCAGACGCGTGTGCCAAATGAAATACTTGAGAACGCTTTCTTTTAGAAGAATTTTGTTGGTTCGGCTCAATTCCAAGGTTTTTAATTTCTTCTAAAATTCTAATTGCATTACTTTTTCCTATTCCAGACTCGTAACCGTCAATATGAGCGTGAATAGAATGCGGTAAACCAAGAGATTCGTTAATTTTTGTGATATTTTTATACACTTCGAGAGCGTTAAAGTTATAAAGCCTTCCACTCTTGGAAATATCGTCTCTTAATTCCTTGAAATTCCATTCTTCCCCCTCGAAGGGATTATAAATTTTAAGTCCAAAACCCTTTAGCATACCTAATAAGTCCGAAAGAAAAATAGTAGAGTTGCGAATATTCCCTTTTTGATATTCTAATTCAAGCGGCCATAAATTACTAGCATTTATGAGCATTGCCTTGTCCAAGATTGGAATATGACTAAAGTTAAAGAGAGTTTGTTTAGCTAAAGAAGGAAAAACATTCGCTTCTACAATGAAAGTATAACCTTTAACAATATATTCCCTTGCTAAATGTTCGAGCGTTAAACCGTGCCATAATTGTGAAAATTCACTACTCCCTAAACCCAGCATTCGAACGTTATTTACTTGTTGGGACGCAATATGAGCGTGAATGTCAATCGCTCCTGGAATTACTGTTTTTCCACTAGCGTCAATATTTTTTACATCGTTTGCGCTAACCTTTTTGAAATCTTCAACAATCTTACCGTTCTCAATTAATATATCTTTCTTTTCCCCAGAAATATTGTTAATGGGATCGAATACAACTCCGTTTTTCACGATTAAATTCGACATAATATTACCCCTTCAATTCTTTCAATGTATTTAGCAGGTCCGAAATATCAAGAACGGAATCCTCAGAAGGTTCAACATCCACTTCAATGTTTTTTAATTGAATTCTTCCTTCAATTACACCAGTAACCTGATTAGACCAAATTGACTTATTCACATACACCATATCTAGAGGAATTGATTCGTCCCATACTGGTCTCAACACGACTGAGCCGAAATTGGTTGTTAATTTTAGGTTTACACCGGATCTCGAAGCGATTTTATTATAGGTTTCCGGATGGATTAAGCACACTGCAACCTTGTTTTTCAATTCGCTCTCAGAAAGCTCGTTAATAAGAGACTTTTGATCGTACTCAAATTCGCGGATTGTGCTCAATAATAGCTTCACAATTATCCCTCCACATTTGATATGATTTTTTGTAGGATTTGCTCGTCAGAAAGTAATTTCTCTGAGGGTTCAAGTATTTTCTGTAAATTCATTGGAACATTTTCCATTCTATACACAAGCCCACCTGCTTCTAATCCAGATATCGCTGCAGGTAATACAACATCAGCAATCCTTGTGGT
>JAHQWX010000355.1 GCA_029856375.1 Promethearchaeia archaeon
ACACGTCAGCTTTCACGAATTCCTTATCGAGCACAAATTGGGATCCTCTATGACCGCCCAATTCTTCGTCCGTTACAGCTAACGCAATTAATTTTCCATTTAGATCGACTCCCGCGTCTATCAACGCTTTAGCCGCGAAGAAAACTGCCGTCACGCACGCTTTATCATCGCACGATCCACGGCCATATATTTTTCCGTCGATCATCTCGCCTCCAAAGGGATCTTTCGTCCATCCCTCGCCTACTTGGACCGTATCAGTGTGACCGTATAGAATTAGTGCTGGGCTTTCAGCATTTCCGTAAGTACCAACGACATTGTGCTTTTTATTTATTGTTTCGAGACCAATTTCTTTCATTTTCTTTTCCACGAATAGAGCGACTTGTTTAAATTCACCTCTTCTTGCTCCCTTTCCACCAATCGTAGAGGGAATTTGGATGAGTTGTTGCTCAAATTTTATAATGTCTTCCTTCATGGACTCGATTCTCTCGATTATTTGTTTTTCTAATTCGTCCATAGTCTTTTCATCTGAGTATGGTGCTTTTTTTTCTTATTGTTATTCGTAAATTCAACTAAAGTATTAATAAATTTTTAAGAAATTGTTAAAAAAAACAGTATTGAGGAAATATTTATAAAGCTTTCTTATAATATTTCAGCTTTTAGAAAACCCTCCGTGATGAAATTCGATGCTATAGCTAAGCTTTTTTTCTTCGCAATACAATTCAATGTCTTTCTCGATAATATCCCATAAACTGCGATCGTTCCGCAATTTCTTATAGGTAGAAAAAGACTTGGGAAAGTGTTCCTCTATTATTTTCAGTATTCTTGGGACATTATGGGGCCTAAAATTTAAGTTTTCAAACATATAGTAATCAGTATATTCTTGCGTTTTTTCAATAATCTTTTTATAATTGGTAATTTCTGGGAAAAAAGGAGAAATAAAAATATAAGTATAAAGCCCAGCCTCGTGGATTTTTTTAATTGCATCCAATCTTTCAGTCGGTTTGGATGCTCCTCGCTCGATGACTCTCCAAAGATTTTCACTTAGCGTGCTAATCGAAATTCCAACTTCAATGTTTTCAAATTTCTTGAATAAGTCGATATCTCTCACCACAAATTTAGATTTGGTGAGAACAGTTATCTCCGCTGTAGTTCCAACAAGACTCTCAAGAATCTTCTGAGTATTCTCGTATTTTAATTCTAATGGAATGTAGGGATCCGTTACGGAGCTCAATAAAATCGTTTTATCATCGTATTTCTGGGGCTTTATTCTATTTGTATCAAATTGTTTAATATCCAAAAATTGACCCCATTTATCTCCTTTATGCCCCGTAAACCTAATCATAAATTCAGCGTAGCAATAAATGCAACCGTGTTGGCAGCCAGTGTAAGGATTTATTACGTAATCTACTCCAGGAATGTTGCTCTTCGTAATTATCTGCTTGGCTTCTCTAAAATTAATGTTCATCCTTATAATAAGAGAAATTATCTAATAATTAATTTTTTTGAAAGCAATCTCATTTTAAAAAATCTATCACTTTTTGTATAAATGTGTCGAATTGCTCGCGACGAATGTTGTGACCAGCACCTTTAATTTGGATCCACTTTCCCGATTTAAAAAGTGAAATTGCTTTATTAGCTAATTTCTCATTGGTAACCCCCTTTTCTGGGATTATTAAAAGAAGGGGACAGGTAATATTTGAAAATATTTCCCTCCAATTATATCTACTCTTTAAAATATCGTATGTTTTTTTAGGATTTTGCTCCTTAAATTGAATTTTAGATTCTGCCCAAGGTTTATATTCCTCTTCGGCCCAAGTAGGGCTCTGCTTACGACATTTCTTAATCAGTTTTTCGTAATCATCAGAAAGCAAAAAAAATCCCGTTATATACAATACTAATTTCATTATACCCCTTGCTAGAAAGGAAAAATTAGTAAAACGAAAAGCGGGGTCCTCGAGTACTACTTTTTTTATTAGTTCCGGATATTTTGCAGCTACTAACGCCGCTACATTACCTCCCATGGAGTGTCCGGCTATATTTACTTTATCTAAATTTAATTCCTTTATTAGGGTGGCAATGTCATCAGCCATCGAGTCATAAGTATAAAGATTGTCGCCAACCTCCGTTAACCCGTGTATTCGAGCGTCAGGCATAATTACATCGTAATTTTCTGAGAGAACGCGTGCTACTGGGGTCCAACACAAACCATTATCTGTAATGCCATGTAAGAGAATTATTGAAGGTTTAGAATCACCGGTTCTGTAATAATGTATCCTATTGCCGTTATAGCTTATGAAATCCGAGGACCATTCAGAAATCTTAATCACTTCATACTTTTTTTTAATGTTTTTATATTAACTATAATTAAATCTTTATCAAATAAAAATAAAACAAATTATGTGGTAAATTTGACTTCAGAAAAGAAATATCAACCGACTTGGAGTTCTCTAAAAAAACATAGGTTCCCAGAATGGCTCGACGACGCAAAATATGGTATCTATTTTCATTGGGGTCCTTATTCTGTCGCTGCGTGTGGTAAAAATGGCTCTTGGTATCCTCATCTTATTTATAATTTGAAAATTACGAAACAACACAGATATCATAAAAAAAAGTTTGGACCTCTCTCAGAATTCGGTTATAAGGATTTAATACCCCTACTTACCGCGGAAAAGTTTAATCCCGAAGAATGGGTAAAAATATTCAAACAAGTTGGGGCGAAATTTGCAGGTCCAGTGGCTGTTCATCACGACGGGTTTTGCATGTGGAACAGCAAAGTGAGCAAATGGAACGCGTTCAATATGGGACCTAAGAGAGACGTTGTCGGAGAAATGGAAAAAGCAATTAAAAACCAAGGTTTGAAATTCTTTGTCGCGTTCCATCACGCGTTCAATTGGTATTACTTCCCACACTGGAAAAAAAAATACGATACTTCCGATCCTGAATATTCCGGATTATATGGTCCGATCCACAATCAAGACGCTGGAAGATTATACCTTCTCTGGAACCGTCAAGATAAGCCTAGC
>JAHQWX010000356.1 GCA_029856375.1 Promethearchaeia archaeon
GAACATATTTTTGTAAAGGACTTTGCTATAGCTTTTGGGGGTGAAGAATTAAATAACATTCTTGAAACTATTGAAAAAGAAAAAGATACCAAATATTATATTGTAGGAGGATTACTATCGAGCATCTACGCAGTTTATAGAACAACACAAGACATTGATTTTGTAATCGATTTACAATCTAAGAATATTGAACTTTCACATTTTATCTCCTTGTTGGGAAAAAATAGTTTCAAACCATTTCAAGATTGGAAAACAACACTAGAATTAGCAAATGATACTAAATTAATACAATTTTTTGATGAGCAAGAAATGGTTAAATACGATTGCCATCTGATTGATAAATATAATCAAAACATGTACAAAAGAATAGGTCCATTAACCCTGGAAAACCGGGTGAGAGAGAAGATATTCAATATAGAATGCTGGGTTGCAAGTAAAGAAGATTTTATTTTAAGTAAGTTAGTATATGGAGGGTGGCAAGATTATTCCGACGCTTTGGGATGTTGGTTGAGATTCGGTAGTAAACTAAATATCGTTTATTTGGAAAAAACTAGTCAGGAGCTAAGAGTTGAAAGAGAATTTCAGTTATTAAGGTCAGGAATCGATGATCCCGATGAGTACTTTACCAAATTAAAGAATTACTGATTTAAATTTGGAACTTTCGAAAAAAATCAATTCAATCCAGCAGAATTATTTATCGTTACTCTATTGCTTGGCCGCAACGACTACAAATTGAATCGTTGGGATGCAACTTTTTTCCACATTCTGTACAAAATCTGTTAATCGAGCGCAATTCTTCATGAGAACCAGACAAACTGTTTATAAAGGCTTCTCTTTCTTTACTTAATTGAGCTATTTTTCTTGGATATTTGTGAACAACCCCGTATATCAGCCAAATTGTTATTATCACTGGAAATGCAATGAAAAGAATTGGAATAAAACCCATTGGACCGCCAGGAATAAAAAAGAAGCTAGAAGCTATAGCAATAAAGGGAATTAAGAAAAGACACCAAAGAACAAGCGATATTTTAGGAGTTTTTGAGTATTTTCGTATTTGTCTATCGCAATAACATATGGGACACAATTCGCGACGAGTGGAATAGCGCCTATCACTAACACCATGTACTTCAATTAAGACTTGTTTGCATTCGAGGCAGAGATACTTACCACAATCTTCACACTTAGTTTCAGCATCTATTTTAGGGTGATAATAACATTTTAAACTCATTAGTACCAAATAATTTTCAATTGTTAAAAAAATTTTCATCTTTTTTAGCTGACAAAAAGGTCTAATAATCGTCAAATGGAATAATAAACATACGTTGGGATTTTATCATGGTAGAAAATGTAATTAAAAAATTTGAATTTAATCCCGCAAATGGGAAAACTATATTAGAACCTGAAGGAAAAGGTTTTGGCCATTGGATTGGAGCAGCTCACGCGTTTTACGATGAAGAACTAAAGAAATTTTTTTTATACATTAGAGTTCGAAATCCGAGACCAGTTAAAGGAAGAGTATCTCCTAACGATACTCATAGAGGATATAAATGTCAGATCTTAGAGTCTTCGAATGGCGACGATTATAATATCATTTGGGAAATGAAGAAAAGCCAAATAAACGCAAAAAGCATGGAAGGAGCAGCTCTTACAAAAATAGATGGTAAATATCACTTATATTTATCATTCGAAACCCGCGGAATAGGCGCTAAGTGGAAAATAAAACGAATGATTGCCGATTACCCTTCTAAATTTGACCCAAAAGGTTTTAAAAACATTCAATGGGATTTACCTGCGGTAATTGGATTCAGTATTAAAGATCCAAATATTTTTTATTTTGAAGGAAAATACTATTTATCGATAGATTTCTTCCGATTTTGGAAGAAACCTTGGGGATCTACAGGCCTTTTAGTGAGCGACGATGGTTATTCTTACAAATGGTTAGGCGATATCGTAGAGAATCCAAAAAAGTGTTTGTGGACAACATTTATGGTTAGAATTACATCAATAATAAAAGAGAAAGACCGTTATGTTGGTTTTCTCGACGCAGCTAAAAAAGGAGTAGAGATTTGTGAAGAAAAATCGGGATTAGTAGCGGGGGAATCACTAACAAAAATGAATATAGTAAGTTGTAAAAATCCTTTATACTACTCCGAATATGGAAAAGGGTCGTGTCGCTATTTTTTCGCTTTAAAACACGAGAAAGAGATATGGCTCTTTTATGAATATACGGAGAAACAAGGAGAACACGTTCTAAAACTATATAAAATAAAATAGCGATTATTTCTTCTGTTTTTCGGTTAAGATAGAAACGCTAACTTTTAAAATTCACGTGAGTAATCTTAATAAAACTAACATTTTCGTTAAGGGTTGGACATGTCGATAGAAAATGATTTTCCATCGGATAAAAGGACTAGAAGCAAAACTCTCACTATAATTTTTCCTATTTTAGCTGGAATACTCGCATTAATTATTTTAGGTGGAGGGAGCATCTTGCTCACTATTACATCTATTTTTTACTTAGTAATAATAATAACTTCCGTGGATTGGAACATCTATTATTGTATCAAACATTCAGTATATATGAAAAGAGTAAAGCCCGGCAGAGGAACTACTAAGGGTTTAATTATAGTGGTGATACCTGCGACACTAAGCGCAGTTGCTACTTGTTCCTATATGCTTCCATGGTTTAATACAAGCTTTTTCATTGAATGGTGGTATTTGAGCGCTTGGTTTGCCTCCATAGCGGGAATTTCTGTAATAATTTCTTGTGTTTATGGTTTATTTTACAAACAGACTCGGCTCATATCAATAATAATATTAATATATTCTAGTTTTGCACTTTCTATAATAATACCTGGAGCCCTCGCATCTCTCGGAATCGGAGTCGGGAATCCAATCATATCTACGCTCTCAAGTTCCAATACGATGTTTCAAATACTAACAGCAACTACTGGGGCGGTTTTTCATCCCATTGCAATTTCACCCTTATTCTGTATTAAATTCAATTGTTCCGAATC
>JAHQWX010000357.1 GCA_029856375.1 Promethearchaeia archaeon
CTCCCGGTGCCAGCAAAATTTCTGTTTCGTTGAGAGTTTCATCGGCAAAAGAGATATCGTCGGTGGTAATCTGAAAGGTCTGTTCTATATTACCCCAATTTGTTACATAAAAAGTGTATACCGCCGTTTGACAGTCAAAAATTATTATCTCGGGATTAGAGCAGGTGAAATCTACTTCATAAAATTCACCGACTTCGAATGTACCGCTGATATGTTCGTGAAAATCGTCATACGCGTGATCGCGGGCATTAACCTGGTATGTGTACGTTCCTGGAATTGTTGTGAAATGTCTAGGGGGCTGGATTATGAACACCTCTCTTGATTCTCCAGGCTCCAAGTCAAAAACCTGTGCGTTGCCAATAAAATCATTAGGATACAATCCTTTATAGACGAAACTTTTGGGAACGCCACTTACAGTAATATTTAAAACTTCCGTGTACGCTCCAGAGTTGACTACATCAACGGCGTGGAAAGTGTCTCCAGGAACAATTGGTTCAGTTGGATCGTACTGCACGAACTCTATTAGCGTTAAATCTTTTATAATAAACGGCACGAACTCTTCATAAACCAAAACTAGTTCTGGTTCTTCTGAGTTTAAATATATTTCTATATCAAGGTAGTACACTCCGTGAATTGGTAATAAAGAATTTTTAGAGATGGTAAACTGGACTTCTGATGATAATGATGCAAAAAGCTGATTTTCTGATATTGAGAATCCTGCTGGAGGCGCAATATTAAATATCACTTCTTTTTGTAGGTCCTCTAACGCAGAAGCATGTGGATTCAAATCTAACATCAAACTTACTTCAATTTCATCCAATGTTCGATTCACGTGAAATACGCTGTTTTCGAAATCGATTTGTATGTTCGTTCTTAAAGGTAAAGCGTCCCGCTCTTCTTCAATTTTGTAATATACCAGGACGTAAGGTTTTATATTGTCGTACCAATTAATTGGAAATTTTAATATATAGTTGCTCCTTTCATACGCTTCAAAATGACTATCATGAAGATATATAATATCACGATCATAAGGATTATAGGCCCTAACTCCGCTCTCGAAAGAATTCCAAATGAGTAAATCCCAAACTCTTTTATGCATATCATAGTTCCATGGATCTGAGTAATAGTTTTGCCAATCGTTATAATTCTTTATTTGCAAAATCTTGTAATCAGTATCGTAGTCTTCGAGTCGTTCACCCACCTTTTCGATTAAACGAGCGGGTGGGATCATATATTTATGATTGGGGTGTGGATTAGTTACATACCACTCAGTGATATCAGTAAATTGGTATAAAGTTATGTGCCATAGAGTAGATTCCGCGTGAAAATAGGCGTCTTTGTATTTAAATTCCCCCACAAGCTCGTAAAATTCCTCTAATTCATCAGGATACCCAGTAAATTCAGTCGTTGAAGCGTAAAAGGACGAGATGGAGTTTTCTAGAGCAGGAGCGCCTATATATTGCCCCATACTTTCTCTGACTCCGTCTTCTCGCTTCCATGTTAGGAATTGGTTAAGTCGCCACCAGTCAGCTTGGAATTCCATTCTGAAATAGAGGTTCGTAGAGCTTTCCTCTATTGTGGCAACACAATGGTGTGCAGAACCATAACCTGGAACATATACGCCCCATGGATCATCATTCGGATCGTAATCCCAAAAACCATTCCAAGGAGACCAATCTCCTTTCCAGCCGTATCCATCGTCTTCGTCGATTCTGATACGAGTCCTTATGCTCCAAGGATTACTACTGTCCGCATCAATATTGGTGCGCAAATAGAAGGCTATTTTGTCTCCTACTTCTAATCCCCCATTTCTCCGCATATTTAAAATCGTTTCCTCGGGAAAGTATAATTTTGTTTCTTCTTGGTTTACCGAAAGATCGGGATCGTTCAATACGTGACTGAGTATGAAAAACATGAGAGCAACTCCGGCGATGACTAGTCCAAGAGCGGCTCCTGCAATTGCAGCGGTACCTCCTATTAAAAGCAGAGCCCCTGCAACGACACCTAGAGCGCTCATGGCGAAATAAGTCACTTCTTCAGCTCCAACTTCGTTGTTAAATAACTTTTTGAAAAATAATACCGAGTCAACGAAAAAGATAACCACCGATATAGCAAAAGTTAGGTATCCAAGGAATTTTGAAATAGTTTTCAAAACGTTAACTAACGCCGTGAATTTGTGGAATGCAGTACTTGTTAGTTGAACAATGCCAGAAATCCCGACTATGCCTCCTATTATTAGCGATCCTATGGCCTTGACGCATCGTAGGTAAAATTCAGCTTGCTCCTCGCTATATGCTCCCTCTTTATTAGCAGCTAACAAAGTAGCGATCTCTTGATGGCTATGCCATATCATAAAAGCTCCCAATAGTACGCTTCCGGCTCCAAGGCAAGTGCCCTTTACGTAAAATTTCCAGGTTTTAGGAGGCGAACTTGGTATAGGCGTTTCTCCTGGGCGATAGCCTTCTAAACCTCGGCCTTCATTAAATTTCAAATGAGCCTCTAGGTACTTTTGTTCTAGCATCTTGGTAAACACGTTATCTAGACCTCTCCCGAACTTGTTAAATTTCGCCACATGGGGGATATACCCAAGTTCGTTTAAATGGTAATCAAATTGTATTTTCGCAAGCTCGTTAGAATCTAATTCTAAACTGTGAGCGAATTGAAAGAATTTGAGTTGTTCAGCCATTCCTAAACCTTGTTGTTTAAGAGATTCAATTTGATGTATCATGCGCTCAATATGCTCCTCTAAATCTTCCAAAGGAATCTGAGAAGTGCTCACCAAATTATAAAGTGCGCTCAAGCTGTCGCTAGTAGAATCGAGGAGGTTCCAATATTCTTTTACCGCGTTTTGAAATTCATCGATAGACTGAGACGTAAAAAATAAATGAGACAACTCAACCTCTTGAATTCGAGCGCTTGCGCGCTCTTTAACGATGTCAACTTGCTCGTCAAAATTAACTAAAGGAACGCCAGAGATTTGAGTAGGATGCTCGATATAGATTTGTTGAACG
>JAHQWX010000358.1 GCA_029856375.1 Promethearchaeia archaeon
TTATAAAATCTGACCATTTTGAATATCTATCGTCTCGTTCATTGCTCCCTAAGGCGAATTTCAAGGCTTGATATATTGTGCTTTTTCCGCTCCAATTTGGACCAACAATAATTGTGAAACCTTTCGAAAACTCTGCTTTATCTCTTTGAAAAGCTAAAAAGTTTTCAAGAATAATTTCCTTAACATAAACCTCCTGATGTGCTATTCCCGATGACGGAGGTCTCTTTGTTTTTTTAGATTTAGTAGATATGTTTATCCCTTCCCAAATGCCTTTTTAATATTATCAATTCGCTTTTTGGCTTTTTCGAGAGAAATTAACGCGATATTTGGGGGATCGTTTAAAATAAAAGAGTATTCAGCTAATAATTTTTTATCGTAATCCTCTAACGGCTCTTCTTTTTTTATTTTATCAAGTAAGATAATCAATTCAGTGTACTTTTCTGAAGCAGCTTCCTCGTACAATTGCTTCACCATAAAATCTGAAATTCTTTGGGACTTAATTTTCTCAATTTCTTTCTGTAAGATCCCTTCAGATTGTGCAACCTTATCAGTTATTTCTCTTGTAGATACTCTTTGTACGATTTGCTGATCTTGGTTTTGGAATTGTACCGGAATTTTACTAATATTATTTAAATTTGAAGCCCTTCTTACTAAGGTCGATGTAATTAAATTTGCGGGTAAAAACTCTCCGTTTTCAATTATGTTTTCAATTAATTCGGTTAAATTTTCACTCGAATTTTCTAACTTGGACGCATTTCTGATTATCGCAATGTTTATTAAATTTCTTAAATCTTCCACTTCCCAACCTTCTGTTAGAGAAGCAATCCTATTTACATCCATGTTCCAATTTTCGGTTATTTTTTCTTGCAGTTTTTCTAAAAAGAGTTTTCTTTGATTTTCCGAAAGTCTTGGAATTTTTAAATAGAAATCAAAGTATTTTAGACTTGATTGGCGTAATTTTTCCTCGTTGTGGTTAATTCCAATTAAAATAATGCCGTTTTCGATAAAATTAAGACTTTCCAATCCAGTTTTCATCTCGTAATATAATCGCTCAAACAAATCGAAATCAAAATTCTGTTCCGTTCTTTCAAAAACCTCTTCATTATCATCAATAACAACCAAATAAGCTAACGCTCTCTCAATTATCTTTTTATCTTCCTTAAGATCTTCTTCGTCTTTTCTTGCATCCTTGTATTTCTTTGATAAATATCGAATTATATCTGGAAATTTTGATATAAAATCATCGGGAGACTTGTGAATTTCAGAAAAATTTAACTCAATGTGATTGAGAGTATATGTTTTCGCGAGTAATTTAAGATAATCTGTAAGATCTGTGCCATAAAGAGAGTTGAGTAAAATAGAGCCTTTAATTGTTATGAAATCAAAATTTGAAGAAAATGCTTCTGGATTTAAAATAAATTTTATATAATCAATAATATCCGAAAAACAATCTCGATAAAACACTTCCTCTCTTTTTACCTTTAAATCAAGAGGATTAGTTATATGAACATACTTTAAAAAGTCAGATTGGTTTTCATTTGGATTCTGTATAGATCTCCCCACATTTCATTATTTCAAATAATTTCACTACTATTAAAACAAATTATGAATAATAAATTTTGGTTATTTCTTTTTAATTGCTTCTTTAACCTTCAGTATTCGAATTTTTTTATATAGAATAGAATTTCTGCGCTCTCTTTGAAACGCAAACACATCTCCTAATAACTTCTTATTTTTTGTAAAGTAACCAGCAATATACAACAACAAGATACAAATAGGCAAAATCCATGTCCAAATCGAATTGAAAGCAATATATGAATAGTAGATGGTAATTGTCCACGCTTCTAAAACACCAGATAGGTGTAAGATCTTTCTCCTCGTAGAACCAGCGTTAAGATAGCTCTCATAATCTAACTCTAACGACGCTGGATACCAAGATATGGTAAAAAGAAAACCTTTGAATCCTATTCCACAAAATACGCCTGCAATCAAATGAGCTATTGGATGCAAACTATTTGCAATCAAGATATAAGAAGCAAAAAAATCAAAAATTTGCCAGAAATCGTATTGTCTATTTCCCGTAAATTTTCCAAAATCGTACCACACTTGTAAAAAATAATAGCCGAGCAAAATTAGAAGAACATGGATGACAAATCCTACATATATATTTAATCTCCTAACAGTAATAAGTTGTTCTCTCACAAAAGCCAAATTTTTTGCGGTGCTAATAGGCACTTTATCGTACTTAATCTTTGCACTCTTTACCAAATCCCAAAATTTAATTCTCTCAGATCCGGTCAATCCCTGGTTTTCAACATCTAACTTTAAGTAAGCTGCATCTTCTTCGATGTCTTTTCCTATTAACTGGTCAAAAATGTCGGATTGGTTTTTTTTATTGCCAGGTTTAATTTTAAAAACCTCCTTCGATGTATTTCACGAATTCGTGGTTATTAATTCTGTCTAAGTTTTTCCATAACTCGTCGTTCCTAATCAATTGATTGTAATTATCTCTTATGATCCTTAGATTTTTTTCTTCTAATTCCTCTAAATGCTTCTTTTTTCTTAATACTTGACGAATCTTAAGCTTTTGTATTGCCCACTCGTTAAAATTTATAGGGATTAAGCAATTTTCAATTATTTCTGTTAGTCTTGTTTTTATGAATTTCCTAAAATATAACTCGTATACGATAGCGCTTCCTAAATTAAGAAAATATTGAAGCATTTTGTAATAAGACGCTGCATTCTCGCTCTCAATATTGTAGTAGCGAAATAAGAACATCAAATGATCTGCAATTTGGGTGAATACAGTACATTCCTTGACAATTTTAATAGGAATTTCTTCTAGAAACGTCTTGGATATATTAACTGTTAAATCAGATTTGTTAGAATAATTATTCGCGTAATACCAATTGATTAAATTTGAATTTAAGAGCATTAGAATAAATTTTAGGGGTATTTTGTCTTGAAATTCTTTTTTAATTAGGAGATTATTTATTG
>JAHQWX010000359.1 GCA_029856375.1 Promethearchaeia archaeon
TTTTTCTACAGGCGAGCGAGCCTCTGCTGCATCTACAGTTTTTAGTTTCGCGCGAGGTTTTGCGTTAAGTGGAGTTATTGTAGGTACATTATCAGATGCATTAATCCTTTCTCTAGGGATAGATCCTGTATTGGCTTTAGGATATGCTATGGGTACAGCGGTTTATTTTGGAATCCCAATGCTCGTTCTCGTGTGGTTGATTCCCGAAACCAAAGGAATTGAGCTTTCCGCATAACCCGTAAGGATACTCCTAACATTATTTTTTTTTCTTAGCTGCTGAAGATTCGCTTTCTTCTATTTTTCTAAATTCAATCAGTTCGTTTAAGCTGATTCCAGACATAACTACTAAGCATACGATAATACCGCTAGCGATTGACATTGCAATAATAAAAAAAAGCATACCAGCGATGCTACTTTGCGTTGGATCATATAAAAGACTTTGTAGCGCAATTTGTTGAGATCCTAAAGATATTATTACCTGTTGTGCGAAAGCAATAAAAGTTATTCGAGTAAAGGTCAGTAATAATGATAGCATACCGACTCGCAATGGCTTTAATAAAATTGTCCTTTTCTCCTCATCCTTTAAGTAAGATCGAATGAGAAACGCTATTGCTGCTATCATTAGACCAACTAATACCGTATCTAGTAAAATATATACTCCTACAATGAGAGGCGTTTTAGTTTGATCAGCGATAAGTCCCATTAATGTTCCTCCTAAATTTAGCGGCGAACTTAACGCAATAATTAAAAAGACAATGTGAAATGCGAGCAAACCGAGGATGATTAATTCAATTACGAACATTTTTTTCTTAAACGATTCGAGTTCCATGAATTGACACCGGACAATAGGATTAAAGAATTAATTCTAATTTTATAGATTTAATATTAAATGTTCATATATAAAAAAATTTATAGCATTATCGAACTATAACCTCAATATAGCTCTCACACAAAATTTGCGAAACACAATGCAAAATAGAAGACTGAACTCAAAGACTCCTGATCCCGACGATTCAAGTTGTAAGCACGATAATATAAAAAGGGAAAGTGGATTTTACGTTTGTCAAGATTGTGGGCTGACATTAGGCGACGATATTACTACTTTAACCGATAATCTTCCGTTTAGCGGCGCAGTTGACATAAAACAAAAAGATTACGAATATAGAATTAAAAAACTTGATAAATCAGCCCTACAAGACCCAATTATTAAAGAGAAATATAAGAAAATTAAAAAGTTAGGGAAATGGTACAAAGATTCAAAAACTAATTTCGCCCGTCAAAGAAGAGATATTGACTTATTGAAATCCTACGGTATTAATATTACTCCCGTCCAATTCGAATCAATTAAGAAGAGATACCACTCTTACCTGAAAAACTTCAAGCAACCCTTTCAAAACATGATTTTAATTTTTCTGGCAATAATTTGGGATGAGATTGGAGAAACAACGAATATAAGAATTGAGAGGTATATTGAGATCTGCAACGAAATTGGACATAAAGTAAACAAAAAAATGCTTAATAACGCGTTAACTAAAATTGAAAACATCCAATTAAAGAAAAAAAAGCCAGATAAAGATGAGGAATACAAACGTATTAAAAAAGAGAAGAAGCTCTTGAAGCAAAGGCTGGAAAAAAAATTGAGGGAACAAATTAAATTTTTATTTGAAAGAGGATTAAATAAGATTCCATACGAGATAGTGAGTAATTTCCTTAAAGACGAGGAAGATTTTGAAAACTTGAAAATTCAAATGCAGCTTTTAGCTCATAAAGTACTGAAATTAATTCCTTATCGAATGATTAATAGCGTAAACATTAAAGCATTCGTTTCGGGATTTATTTATTACATTGCCCAGCTTGGCCCCAAAAAAAAAAGCGTATTTACGCAAAGATTGATTTCAGATAATAAAGTTTCTGGCTTTAGCGCAACTACTATTAGAAAGCAATATAATTACATCAAAAGCTTCTTAGGTGACCCCTTAGAAATAGTCTTTTAAGCGAGATTAAAACGATTTTGACTGATAAAATTTGAACCACATTAATTTTAAATTCTAAACTATTTTCTAGAAAACTGGTGATTTGAAATATATTGCATGTTTTGTGGAAAAAAATTAGAAGAAGACAGTAAATTTTGCCCGCAGTGTGGCTCTTCTGTTAAGCAAGAATCCGCTGAAACTCAACAAACTCACGCTACCCAACCTGCACAGCAAGTACAACGAGCGGATCCTAACAATCCATATGAGATTGATGATCCAAACGCAACAAAACAAGTAAACCCTCCCCCTATGGGAACTACCACGCATGGAAACGACGATGTCGGATTGGCCGTAGGAGCTGCAATGATGCTCGGTTGGGGCATGGGACGCCGTAGACTTTATCACAGGCGGAGAAGAAGAGCTTTTTTTTATTGAATTAAAAGCAAAACCATATTTTTTTCCGAATATAAACCTTTTTTTTCTTATAATTTATTATTATCATAAGCGCTATTTGTAAACTTTTTTTGTTCGAATAATTAAAATTTATTTGATTTGATATGGAAGACCAGGAAGTAGAATCCCAATCATTTCTCAGAAAGATACAAAAGGTATTCGGAAAAGATGTAGAATTAGAAGCGGAATTAGAGAGAATTCGATCTATCCCAACTAAGCCTTATTATAATTACGGTGTTAGTCAAGTTGAAAAAGATTTAAATACAAATGCAGGTAAAGGATTAAGCAACAAGGAGATAAATAAGAGAATTAAGGAATACGGTTATAACGAGCTTCCAAAGATTAAAAGGTCGATTTGGAAGATATATTTGGCTCCTATATTTAATTTTTTAATCTTAATTTTAATTGTTTCTGGAACGATTATTATATTGTTGGGAGATCCAGGATCTACGATAATTACTTGGGGAGTTATCATTGCTAATTCTGTAACTGCGATAGTTCAACAGTATCGAGCCCAAAAAGCGTTAGAATCTTTAAAGAAAATATCAGCTTTAA
>JAHQWX010000360.1 GCA_029856375.1 Promethearchaeia archaeon
AAAGCAGTTTATATTGACGATGCAACTGGGGAAGTAATTAATTTAGGAAATAATAACGAGTTAAGCGTTTTAGAACTAGCAAAAATAATTGTCGAATTAACGAATTCGAAATCGAAAATAACATTTAAAACTCTACCCATCGACGATCCTGTGAGAAGAAATCCGGTCTTAGAAAAAGCTAAAAAGATCTTAAATTGGGAACCGACAACACCATTGAGAGAAGGATTACAAAAGACAATTGAATGGTTTAAAACTATTGAAAATGCATATTAAAAAATGAGTACAGAAAATTCTAGCTTAAATCGAGCAGAGGGTAAAAAAAATTTAGTTAAAATAACTAAAATTATAATAGTTGTTGGTATAATTCTCACGTCTTTTTTTATCATTTATGAAATATTAAATATCGAACCTGATTTTGTTACGCTTGGAGTATTAAACTCAGAGAAAAAAGCTGAAAATTATCCTATAGATGTTAATGTAGGCGAAGAATTTACCGTTTTCGTGTCGGTTGGGAATAATCTAGCGACAAATTTCACATTTTCTGTTCACGTACTTACAGGCGATCAAAAAACATTCGTATCAAAAACCACCGGATCAAATGGCACATTAAAGCAAAAATTATCGAGTATAACTATACAACCCGGTGAAGAATGGATATCTAACGCTCAAAGATTTTCATTTTATTCGGCGGGAGAGAACTTAATGGTTATTTTTGAATTATGGAAAGTTGAAAACAGCAAGGAAACTTTTTACGATGTAGTTTTCCTAAGATTAAATGTTTCATAGTTAAAAGATTGATAAGTTCATCGGTATTACATTCCAGAGATTTGAACGCTACTGATTTTCACATAAGGTGCAATTCTACTGCCATATACTTCGAAGTCTTTTGATACCTTTTCAATTCTATTAAACAGATCTAATAGATTAATTCCTATCATCGTTTCATTAAGAGATTCTTTAATCTCTCCATTGTGAATTATATTACCGTTCATAATTAGTCCACTAAAATCTCCAGTTGCTAGATTAGGAGAATCTGCGGTTGCATCAAGTATTATTCCTAGTTTAATACCTTCGAATAATTCTTCTCTCGCAAAATTTCCCGGTTTTAATATTAAATTTTTAGCTCCAATATAAGGCGTTGAATAGAACGAATTTCTCTGAGCATTTCCAGTGCTTTCAACATCGTCTTTTCCCGCAGTGTAAGTATTGTGAAGTAAAGAAAGAAATATTCCATTTTCAATTATCTTTTTATTCTGGCAAGGAACGCCCTCAGCGTCGAAACTTGAAGACCCAGTTGCCCCATCAATTAATCCGTTATCTTCGATATTTAATAAGTCCGTACCTATTGATTGATTTACTTTGCCAACTAAAAAGCTTCTATTATATTGAAACGCTTCGGCATTAGTTGCTGACGCTATCGAATTCAAGATTAAAGTGATTACTCCTTTTGGGGTTAAGATTAATGGTGCTTTCATCGTTTCCGCAGTTATTCTATTCAGATTAGTTTTTGCCATCTCAAGCGCTTTTAAGACAACTTCACTTGCATTCAATTTTTCGTAATTTCTCTCAACTTGCCAGTGATATCCGTTACCCGTTTCGTCATTATTTCGATTTTTTACTACAATCGAAGAAGATAAGGAGACGGCAGTTTCTTTTGAGTGCGCTTCAACGCCATTAGTGTTAAGTATTGAGTATTTAGAATATGATAACGAAAACTCTCCTGAATGTGTAATAACCTGATTTTCATCAGAAGATATTTTTATCATCTCTTCTATCAAATCGAAGGGTTTCTCTAAATCGAGGTTTTTAGTGGTTTTATCGTAAAGTCCGGAAACATTCGGATAAGATTTAGCGGGTTGTGCAATATCCTTGAATTCACTGTTAGGAGAACCAGCTTTCATCATTTTTACAGCAGTTGAGATAGTCTTTTCAATATTTTTTTTTGAAACATTGTTTGAATACGAAAAACCTAATGAGCCTCTTTCATCAAAAACTCTCGTTGAAAAACCAAAGTTTTCTGAAATATTGCAATCTTTTATTGAATTTTTTTCTAAACCAATTTCGTAAGATTTAGTTTTTTGGAAAAAGAGCTCGCAACATTTTATATCTTTAAGATTCTCAGCTATTTTAAGACCATATTCTCCATATTCGAATAAATTTTCTCCGTTTTTTGAATTTTTGGTCGATCTTATCACTATTATACCAGACCTCCTAATACAACATCGTCGATTCGTAAATATGGTCCTCCGGTACAGTTTCGAACATATTGACCTCCTTTTCCGCAGACTCCATCGCTATATTCGATTTTATTTCCTATGGCAGAAACTCTATTCAAAATTTCAAGAGTTAGTCCGGATAATCCTGCATCTCGCATTAATATAGTTTTTTCGCCATTTTTTACTTCATAACAATTACGAGTTTTAAACTGAAAATTGCCTGTAGAGGGATTTGTGTATCCGTACATCCAATTTTCGCATAAAACTCCATTTTTTGTGTCTTCAATCATTTCATCGAGTTTCCAGTCGCCTTCTTTAAGATAAGTAACTCCCATTCTCACTTGAGGTTTGGTAGTATAATTTGAGGCTCTCCCGTGTCCATTGGGATTGATGTCCAGTCTACTTGCGCTTTCTATAGTGTGAAGAAAATTTTTTAAGATTCCGTTCTCTACCAAAACATTTTTCCCTGCTGGAATACCCTCATCATCGAAAAAGTAAGATCCCCACTTATTTTTTAAACTAGGTGTATCATATATTCTACAAATTTCTGATGCAACTTTCTTATTTAACTTATCTTTTAAATAACTTCTTTCTCTTAAAACTTGATCTGCTTCTAATCCATGTCCAAAACTTTCATGTGCTATAACTCCTGCCATCTTAGGATCTAAAATTATTGGAAATTTACCAGAGGGGGGTTTTTTCGCATTTAACATATCTAAAGAGTTATTAGCTATTTGTTCTAATTTAGTATTTGTAATTTG
>JAHQWX010000361.1 GCA_029856375.1 Promethearchaeia archaeon
TGGCGGGAACGATTCGTGCACAATATCCTACAACGATTAGGTCGATTCTAGTCCCTTGTACTGGAAGAGTCGGTTCTGAGTTAATCATGAGAACTATTGGTAGAGGTGCCGATGGCGTCTTAGTTGTTGGATGATACCCAGGTGAATGTGATTTCGAAACGGGTAATAAATTCGCGTGGAGAGAAGTTGAATACTTAAATGAAGTCCTAAAAACTGCAGGATTTAGCGATAAAAGAGTGAAAATGGCGTTTTGCACTTCAGCAGAAGGGCAAAAATTTCAAAAAGTAACCACAGAATTCGATAAAGAAATAAGAACGCTAGGGAAAAACCCCCTCAAGCAAAAAAAATCCGACTAGAATGAATAATGCGAAAAAATTTGAGTCGCATTACGACTACCTATTGCAATAGGGTCGGAATTTAATATTTTTTACAAAATGCATTTGAAAAAAAATTAAAAAAATATAAAACAAACAGTATCATTTAATACAAAATAAGAAGAGAATGGTGAATCGCTTGGAACCAATGGCTGAATATGTGATAAAATACGACGATGTCAGCAAGATTTTGGCAACTTTGTTAAAAGAAAAGATTGTAGATAAAGTTATTAGTGGAGAAGTTAAGAAGGGTGCGTTCAATGTATCCCCGATATTAGTTGATAAACCAGAAGATTTGAATAATTTTCCACTTTCGCAATTAATCGCTTATAATTACGCTCGAACCGATAGCGCTTCAAAATACTTACACAAAAGCGCAAATGGCGCTCTTGAGGAAAAAATTGGGCTTATTGGTCGACCATGTGATACTAGAGCAATAATCGAGCTCGTTAAATTGCATCAGATTAATCTCGATAATCTGTTTATAATTGGAATTGAAGATTTAGGGATCATGCCCTCATCCGATGTATCTAAAATGTTTAACAAGAGAAAAGAATTCGACCAGAGTAAAATTATACGACATCAATTGACATCCAAAAATCTTTCGCTTGTTTTAGACGATGGAAGCGTTGAGGTCGTAGAATTTGATGATAATGTGAAAATTTCGGAGAATTGCCTTAGATGCGTAAGAAAGGTCCCCGTGCTAATGGACTTATCTATTAGCGATGTAGGCATTCCCGTCGAGTTTGACGATTTGGTATTGCGAGTATATACGGATAAAGGCAAAAATGCTTTAGAAAAATCTGGAATATCTACTGAAGCCGTTCCTGATGTGTTAAAACAAAAAAATTCTGAAATGATTGATGCAATATTAAAGAACGCGGAAGAGAAGCGCAAGAAAGATTTAGAAGAATGGGCGAAAACTCCCGAAGAAGAAAAATTAGAGAGACTTAAAAAGTGCACAGCATGCGGCATTTGCATTCGCGGTTGTCCCGTCTGTTACTGCATCGATTGTATACTCCAAAAAAAGCGAAAGGAGAAAACTATTGAGAGCGTTACGTATCAACTGACTCGCGTCGCGCATGTTGCAGATCGTTGCGTTGAGTGTGGAAATTGCGCTAACAATTGCCCTCAAAACTTACCTTTGGCCGAATACTTCCAGTCGCTAATTGATACTTTCGAGGAAAAATATGGATATAAAGCCGGTGAATCCGTGGAAGATGTTCCTTTCCGCTCGGGAAAGGCGATAAAGGAATTTGAATTAGCGAAATTTTAATTTCTTATTGTATTTTTTTAAGGGTACAACCCTTTTGTCGGCCTTTCACTAGCATTTTTTGAAAGGCGTCACTCAAATTAATTTTTAAAGTAATGAGCGTAATACTCGTTATTTTTACCGAATTTTTTAGCGATAGTTTTTTTCAACGAGCCCATATCAAGCCGATGTTTTACAGCTGCTCATCAACATCCGTAATCGACCTGAAGCAAAATGTCGTCAACTAAGTGCAAACTAGACTCTATCCTTTCTCTGAGAGGGACAAAGACTTTATTGGGACCATACGCTTGAACCGCACAATCATCGTATATCTCGTTTATCCTTGGGTCCCAAAACAGTTGCAGAAAAGAATGGATGTATCCTTCGTAAATAGGGAATGGGGAATCGTCTGGGTGCTCAAATACATGTTTGTCCAACAATGCTAAGGTCTCTATAAAATTTGCTTCTTCTGTTATTTCAATTTCGTATTTCTTCCCACTACTTAAGCTTTCAACCGGTGCGAAAACTGTAAATTTAATTTTCCTTATTCTTAAACACCACCTAATAGAATATAATATATGTTAAACAATTTAAGTAAAAAAATTTTAATCGATTTTGTTTAATTGTTGTATAAATTTTTCAAACTGAGGAACGATTTTTTTAAACGAATCCACAATATTGTTCATCTTCTTATTAAAATAATTGATTTCGGCAATTTCTGAATTTTTTAAGGTTGAGCGGTCGATGTTTTCGACCTCTTGAGCTAGGTTATCTATTGAATTCATCATATTTTTTGTTGTCCATAACCATTTTTGAATAAAATTTATTAAAGAATCTACGATTGAAGTTGTAGTTTCGTATCGATAACTTCGCTCTCCGGGTTCTTTAAATTTGCTAACAGAACCTAAATTTTCTAATTCGTCCAATGTTCTACTGATTGCAGACACGCTATAACCTGTCCTCTCAACGATTTCTTGTTGAGTTAGAGCACGAGGTGACATCAATAAATAAGCTATAATGCGACCATGAACGGTCTTAAAACCTCTTTGTTCTACGGATGCTTCAATGAGGCGGGAAAATTGATTGCGGATCTCGTTCAAATCTTTCATAAACATCAATAAATATTATATCGATACAAAGATTTAAATATTTTGTCAAGTTTTCGTAATTTGACAATTCTTGCAAATTTTTCAAAATTTATTTTTGTGATAAAAAATGAATAAAAACGATATAAAATTAGGAAAGAACGCATCTTTAAGAACTTTTTTTGCTCTTCCGTTTAAAATCATGGTAAAACCTTTAGCTAATTACGAGAAAGTGGAGGATAAGAAATTTCAAGTAAGCCTA
>JAHQWX010000362.1 GCA_029856375.1 Promethearchaeia archaeon
GGTTTTAAGGAGATTTTGGTTGCTACGAACGGCTATGGATTTCAACGGAAGAAAGGCGGATTGGAATGGACAAAGGAAGTTTATGAAAAAGGTCTTGATACTCTGTATTTT
Organism: Promethearchaeia archaeon; assembly: GCA_029856375.1. Lineage (GTDB taxonomy): Archaea > Asgardarchaeota > Lokiarchaeia > Sigyniarchaeales > SOKP01 > 6H3-1. The sequence goes on from JAHQWX010000362.1 coordinate 112, forward strand.
CAGTTTGATGGGATAAATAACGAAACCTACGAGAAGACTCGTGGTATTAAGAATTTAATGGCGTACAAACAAAGGGTAGTTGAGAATTGTAGAAAGGCAGGACTCTCTTCGATCGTTCTAGTCGCTACTATTGCGCGAGGAGTGACAGATAAAGAAATCGGCAACATAATTCAATACGCAATAGATAACATTGATGTCGTTCGAGGGATTACGTTCCAACCAGTATCGCTATGCGGAAGGATTTCCTTTGAAGAGATGCAAGAATTGCGAATCACCAATTCTGATGTTATTATGGAAGTTGACAAACAAACGGGTGGAGCGCTAAGCATCGAAACTGCGTGGTATCCACTATCGACGATCGTAGAAATGGGTCGTATCATATCATTTTTGGCTGATGTTGAGCCGGTTGAGTTTACATGCCATCCTGATTGTGGATTTGCTACATATTTGGTCATCGAACCAGGCACTGGAAAAATGATACCTATTATGGATTATTTCGATCCGATAAAGATAATCAATTTTGCTAATCAATTCTGGGAGAAAATAAAAGATAAAGAAAAGAATCCAATTAATTTCTTTTCGAATTTACTCGGAAATTTTGGAGACTCTGTAAAAAGTATCGGAGAAACGCTAGATAAAGGCGTAAATTGGCTGGATAAACAACAGTTAAGAGCAAGATTTTTGCTTGGAATGCTACAATATACAAAAAAGCCCGGTAAGTTAATGGAAATGTTTAGTCGCGTTTTATTCAATGGTGAATGGGAAAGTATAAGCGCGTTTACTCACGGTACATTACTTGTTTCAAGTATGCATTTCCAAGACGCGTATAATTTCGATGTTGAGAGAGCAAAAAGGTGCATTGTTCACTTCGGCGTAGCAATGCCGGATGGTAGTGTAAAAGAGTGCTCTTTCTGTACTATGAACACATTTCACCGACCAAATATCGAGAAACAAATTGCCAAGAAGTTAACTCAGAAAGTAAAAGACGAATTCGACACGAGCGTGGGACAAGCAAAGACTGATATTAAAGCAGAAATACCACCAAAACCTGAAGTCCAACCAGAAATCCAACCGAATGGTGGGATACCGGAAGAAAATGAGGAGGCGGAGTAAATGGTTGAAGAGAAAAAAGATTCCGATCCAAAATTCAGGCAATTAACTGAGTTAAAACAAACGGCAGCGGAAGAATATCAACAAGCAATGCTTCATAGAGTGGAAGAATTTTCTCAAAAAAGGGATTCGGTGTTTAACAGAGCTTTTGAGAACATTCTTATGACAAGTGTTGACCTATTTTTAAATGTTAAAGAGAAGATCGACGGCATGATCGGAGATGATATGAAAGATAAACTACAAGATGCTTTTCAAAAAATGTTACTAGCTTTTTAATTTTTTTAAATTTCTTTTTTATATTAAAAGGGGCGGAAAACGAATGGCGTATAATATAGCAACCCTACCTGTATCAATTACTTTCATTGCAACAGGAATAGGTCAATTATTTTACGCTGTTAAGTTAAAAAAGCAGTTTCCAAAGGAACACAACGTCAAAAACAGTATATTTGCTTTCTTTTTGTGGATAACCGCTGCCCTAAGTTATCCTTTCTTTTATTCCACAGATAACGACAATATTAGATGGTTTCAAGGAATGTCTAATTTTTTCATCTGTATTTTTACGCCGTTTATGATATTTTTGATATTATATTACCAATACGCAAAAGTTACGAAAAATGATCCTCAAATAAAAGAGAAGCGGAATATTGATAGGTTCGTCAACGAATTTGACAAAAAAATGGCTGATATTAAAGATATGGAAACTTACGATTTTAAAACCGACTTACATCGGAAAGCGCTTCACTTATTTCCTGCAGGCTTAATTGTTGCACTATACATATTTGCGGTGTATGTGTGGGAAGGAATGTGGCAACAAAATTTGGTTTGGGGCATAAGCGGAAGAGATTATGGCGTATTTTTAATACTAACAGCTGGGTATTCCGGTATTTTAGTATTCGCCGCTTTAGATTTCGTGAGATTATCCTATATTTTTAAAAAGACAAATATTTATCACCTCTTACCTAACAATGTTTTAGACTTATTATGTAAAGCAATGAAACGAAGAGAATTATTCGAGTTTATCAAACCGGCTTCACTCGTTTTAGCGATGGTTCCGGCGTTTTTCTTCCCATTTGGAGTGTTTGTTTCGGCAGCATTAATCGCTACAATGGGTGACGGTGCAGCCTCTATTATAGGTAAAAAGTACGGAAAAAAGCACTTTCCTAAAAAAAGTCCAAAGACAGTCATTGGTTATGTCAGCGGATTTGTAGCTTGCTTTTTAATCACCCTCATATGTCTAATGCTTTTTGAATTTAGCGTTTTAGATTTTGTTGAAATCTTTATAATTTCGCTTTTTGGAGCCATGATTTTTCTCCTAATCGATTTATTAAGTTTAGACGTAGATGATAACATGCTGAATCCGATATTTTGTGGTTTTGTTATGGGATTCTTTTACTATTTATTTATATAAGCTAGTGCGCATATCTCGTTCTTATCTCGATATTACCTATATTTAAATATCCATATTAATAGGTCAATATAGAGGTGTAATGAGTACAAAGGATACTTTAGAGGTTTTCTACAAAAAAGTCAGTTTTGGGTGGTGGGGATTAGTTGGTAGCGGGATTGTTCTCTTAAGTTCTTTGATTTCTGCTATTACTTATATTGGTAGACAAGGAGAACTATATTCACCTTTAAATCATTTTGTTTCTGAGCTTGGTGAATTTGGTATTTCACCGCTCGCTCATGTTTTTAATTCGGGTTTGATTGTTGGTGGACTATTATTGGTTTTTTATGTTGTCGGTCTTGGGTTT
>JAHQWX010000363.1 GCA_029856375.1 Promethearchaeia archaeon
CTTTATTTGCGCCTCGCAGGTAGTATTCACAAAACCGTATAGAAATGGTTTTTTGGACGATTTTAAGAGTTCATTTACTCTATCAAATGCCTCCTCGTAAGATACTTCTTGTAATTCGCCATTTTTACGAATCAAAGGTTTTTTAATTCTATTTTGTGAAAAAAGCTCACTTACCTTTTTATATCCCTTAAGACAGAGGCCATAAGTCTCTAAGAGCTCGTTTTTATCAGAAAAAATGAGCTTGATATCGTCACAATATAACGAGCACCCGGGGCAGACAAACTTTTCAAATTCCTTCATATTAGATTTTCCTAATGTGAATTAATTTCAATTGATAATTACGATTCTGCAGTATAATAACCGATTTTTATAGCGTCCCTTGGACAATAAATCTCACAAACTCGGCACTCTCTTTCCCTACCTTCCGCCACTAACCGACGACAATGTTCGAGATTTAACAACTCTGACTTTCCATTTTTAACTTGAAATAGTTGATGATCGTCGGGTGGATGCTTGGGTTGCTTTCCACTTAACGAATTGGGGCAATACCTAGCGTTAACCGGGCATACAATAACACAAACACCACATCCATCGCATTTCTCTTCATCTACATCTATGTGTAGCTTTTTTTCTGCTTCCCCCTCCGCTCCAAATAAATCGTTCAATTTTTCCAAATCTTGACTATATTTAGGTTTGAGAAGAGGGGGGCAATCCTTTGGGTGTTTTTCTCCTTTAACTAAGGCTAGCGCAAACGCCATGCAAGTTGGTAAGCCGCACTCTTTACAATTAGTTTTTGGTAAAAACTTGTATACATCCATAAAATTTAATTGCGACATTATACCTGGGAGAATTTCCTCAGTAGTATTTTTATTAATCGAATTTGCGCGAGAATTCCAAAGCCAATCTCAATTTAAACATATTTTTTTTAGAATTAAAAACTTTGGAATATAATAAATAAATGGAAAGGTAAAAAACCGTAAACCAGCTAAAGAATTTTAAAGAGATGTGATTTTAATATTCTTAACCTAATTTTTAAATTTTAAATAGAAAAGCTGAAAATATATGGCAAAGAAAAAGAAATCAACTGAACCAGCGAAAAAAGCGAAAAAGGCTGAATCTGAAAAACCTTCGGGCGCTGTTTACAAATGCATTGAAGTAGATTATTGGAGAACGAGCGCTCATTCTGAAGAACTTGGAATACATAAAGGTTTAAAGTACTCGGCAAAATCCAGGTATTTTACGGACTCATTTGATATCGAAGGTACTATTGTTATTGATGGAGACGAATCCAAAAAAGAAGTTATTGCTTACAACGAAAAAGACTGGGAAGATCCGGATTTTGCTAAGCGAGCTTTAAAAGTAAGAACTTTTAGCGCTATGCACGAGGGTAAAGGGGGAAACTTTCAAGGAGGCGTTGAGTTAAGCATTACAGATTCGTTAATTCAAACTTACCACATCAAAGAAGATCCTGGTATTGTACTAGTAATTAACTTACCACAGACTAAAAATCTTGTTAGAATAACGAGATCGAGGAGATTAAAAGGTTGGAAGTTCGCTTTTCCTTTAATTCCTGAAAAATCTGGAGAGCCCTTAAGAATGTTTGAAATAAGGGGAAAGGTAGGACTTGGGCTCGATTTTGAAGTAACAGAGAAAGAGAGAAAAATTGCTAATATCGATGGAAAAAAGTTAAACATTGGCGGTAAGTGGGAAATTGAAATATTCGACGAAGAATTAAGCGATAACAAAGCTTTTGTGAAAACTTTAGCCTTATTTGGGTGTGCCTGCAAATTTTTAGAAGATTGTGAAAAATTAATAAAAGAAATATTCAAAAAGTTTGACGATCCTAAATCTGATTTTAAATTCGTTCCAGACAAACAAGAACTCGATCTTTTCAAAAACCCAAGAAGATTAAAGGCCTAAATTATATTTTCTTATTTTTTATTGTGCTAAAAAAAAAGAAAAAATATTAGATTTAAAATAAATTTGCTATTTCTTAAGTACTTTCAGCGGGAGATTCAGACACATCGCTCCCTTTGATAAGCAACATCACACCACTCCCAATTCCACCGCCTAGCGCACCAAAGAGAGTGCCCAACAGTATTATTAGAATCATTATTAGCCACCCAAATCCTGCGTCAATCAAAAGCCCACCAAACTGATCCATTACGAAATAAGCACCAACTGTAATTATCTCGTAGACGATAAATAATGTCCACAATATACATACTCCCAACGCGCCACCAATGATCCCCTTTTTCATAGTAGCGTTAAACAAACCCGCAACGATACCAGCGATAATAACTAAATGCCAAACTTCGATCATTGTTAAAAGCCACGCAATAATCGCGGCGATTACAATACTACCCAAAAATTTCTGCGTTTCTGACTCCATTATGTCCCCCCCAGTGATGTTATAAAATAAATTCTCGATTCTATATCTTCTTGTGGAAATGTATCTGGATCTATATTTGTAAACCAATGTTTGTGGTAAGTCCCAGTAAGGAACAACTTTTCTAATTGATCTGCGTAGTGCTTCGAACTCGATATCGCGCGCTGTCCTGACGGGATGCAACTGCGTGAATTATTTAAATTGCTGAAATCAACGATAATCCTCTCGGAGGAACCACCACGTGCGTACCCAACTCCTTCTTCGATATTAACCCTCGATGGAGTAACTGTATAACCTTCACCACCAGCTTCGTAAGGTCCCTTGCTCAGTGAATCTAATCCTGTGAGCGAATCGAACTGAAGTTTATGGAGATCACCCCATTTCCAAGTCGATGGGTCGCTTGAACCATAAAAATCCGCGAGAAATTCGATGGCCTCGTCTAACGCCTCCATAATAATGTCGTCCCTTCTCTCAGTTGTTGTCGTTGTGCCTATATTATCGAACCAGTGCGAGTTGGGTTCTACTTTCATCAACCACTCCAATTTATTTAATCCAACATATTGAATGGCGCCATATT
>JAHQWX010000364.1 GCA_029856375.1 Promethearchaeia archaeon
TCGCTTATCAATCGCTCGTTTACTGGATTGTCCAGACTTTTACAGGTTATCAATCGGGTTCTACCGATCCAGCTGAACTTATGGGATTAAAATTACAAATAGGTGTTTTTCCTTTATTTATAGTCGTCATTGGAGTTATTCTATTCTGGAAATTTTACAAAATCAGTCCAGAACAAATAAAAACAAACGCCCTGAAGCTTAAAGAACTTGATTTATAGATCAATACGGTTAGTAAAGATAATTTAGGATTGCCTTATTTATTAATTCAATCTATATTAATTGGGTAAACTCCATATTTTTCTAAGGTTTTCCTCATCGCAAGAAAATTTTCTAATTTTACAGCGGGATTGATGCTATGTCCAGAGCTTAATATATATCCACCTCCCGGTGCTATTTCTTTTATGAGTTTTTTTGTATAGGCTTTAATAAATTCTGGATCTTTATCAGCTAGATCTTGCGGCGATACATTTCCTACGAAAGTAATCTTGTCTCCATATTTTTCGTTTAATTTAAAAATGTCGTATTCTGGATTTGCTGTGGTTGGTTCGATAGGTTGAATCGCATCTACACCGCATTTAATGATGTCTTCAAATATCTTAGAAACATCACCACATGTGTGAAGAATTACTTTCAAACCACCTTTATGAGCAGTTTTACAAAATCGTTCCAACCACGGAAAAACATAAGTTTTATAGTTTTTTGGGCTCATTAATAAACCTGCTTTATATCCGTAATCGTCTAGGATCATTATTACACCATTCTCACCCCATTCAATCACTCTTTTCGCCATCTCTACTACAAATTTTCCTCGATCGTCAAATATTTTCTTAATTTCTTTTGGGCGAATTAATAACTTACTGAAGTTCTCCATTCCAAAACCTTCCCATGTTGATTCCATCACCCCTGGGATTGCTGGAGCGTGATATATTTCTCCTTTATGCTCTACATCGTATTGTTTAGCAGCCTTAAAAACTTTTTCTCTTACAGGTCGATCTGGATCAGGTTTAGGAAAATTCTCGTAATCCTCAAAATTCTCAAATATACCTCCGACATAATAAGTCATCGTTATTCCATATGTAGGATTCCTTTTATATTGAAAAATATGACCGCATTCGCTCACAATTCCCGTTTTATTAAATTCAATTGGAAAAGTCGTTAATACTGCATGATTTAAGTCAATCCCAATCTTCCGGTAGAGATTTCCTACGCGATTTACCAGCCTCTGAGCTGCAAGTTTTCCATCGGCAAACTTACGCATTAGCTTCGTCATTAATTTCGTACTTCCAAAAGACAAGTAATAGAAAATTTTGTTGATTCTTTCAACATTATCAAGGAAATACTTTTCTCCGTAATACTCACAAATGCGATAATTATCAATAGTATCTTCAAAAGATGGAACTCTGTCGGGTTCTTCATGATTTATTGCTTTTACTATTCTTTCTTGAGCATCCATTATATCAAACCTTCAAATCCTTGGAGGAGTATCCACAAAAAGCTTATTAAAATCCCCCATTTCCTTGATGTAAGGTCTAATTCGGAAGCAATAACTGTAGGGTTTCTTCTTGTGCAATTTAAACTGGTTGTGAACATCCATAACGCCAAAATTTTCCCCTCCAACGCCACGCTGTTTGTAATCGATGTTGAAGGTTATGTTCTCTCGATGAGGCAATTCGTTAATATGCTCCGCGTTAATTAAATCATCTTGGGTATAAGGCCACGCACTCGTATAAAGTAGAGTGCCTCCCACATCAGAAACGAATAAACCTTCTCCTTTTTCGTTTGTCATGGCTACCCACCGCACTTCGGTCCTATTTCCGTTCTCTTGAGGTACTACATAGTTGTGTATTAAATCTTCAACTTCACCCGAATAAATTCCAACTGCGGCACCCTTTTGTCTATCAAACATAGTCTCGTGAGGGCCCTTTCCAAACCAAGTCATTGTATTGAATTCTCCCAGTATCTCCATTTGCATACCAAAACGAATCATGTTTTTCTTGGGAGTAAAATTGCTTTCTACGCAAACATCCCCACTTCCGTAAATAGTATAAATAGTCTCAAGCAACTTCTTGCCGTTTGGCACTTTAGATTGAAATTTTATGCGTACAGCTTGTGGATTCAAATCTTCTGCAATCGTTCGTTTAACTTCCTTCTTCTTTCCCGCATCTTTCCAACCTCTTCCAATAAAGTGCCTGAGAAATGGCACAAATAAAATCGGATTCTGTTCGTTTTGAGTGAATGCTCTCCAAAAGTTATAAACCAATGGTGATTTTATAAGTTCTTTTCCTTTATATGAAAACGATTCAATACTGCCCGAAGATTTTCCAAGACTAATCTTAAAGTCCGCTCCCTCGACATTATACGAGGTTTCTGAATCTACCAATTTCACTGGAAACATTTTTTCAATTTCCAAGGGTGCGCTCGTGGGAACCTCATAAGGGATTTTAAATTGATCCCAAGCGACAACATGCCCTTTCTTTGCCCACGGAGTATCTTTATTCAAGATCGATGTAATTTTGAGATGATACTCAGTATTTGGCTCAAGTTTAGGAGTTTTAAACGGTATTTCGATTTTTTTTTGTTCCCCAGGTTCTAAATTAAAATTCTCTAATGTTCCCTCTTGGATTTTAATCCCATTTGCAGTTAATTCCCACGCAACATCTACAAATTTGAGGTTCATAAACCAATATTTATTGTGAATTTTAACCGTTCTCCCTATTAGGTCCATTGGATATACTTTTATGTTCTGGTAAATCTTTTTAACTTCGTGTAGAGACGGATTTGGTTGACGATCAGGTAATATAATGCCGTTTATACAAAACCACTTATCGTTCGGTTCGTCTCCATAATCTCCACCGTAAGCCCAAAATTCGTTCCCATCTTCGTCTTTTTTTCGGAGCCCTTGATCCACCCAATCCCAAATATATCCACCAACGATATTTTCGTATTTTTCAAAAACATCAATAA
>JAHQWX010000365.1 GCA_029856375.1 Promethearchaeia archaeon
TCCGACATCCATACAGCTGAGGTGATAAATAAAACTAAAACGCTTGTAGGATTAGTTAAAGATAATTCCTTGAGTAATGTCGTTGGAGTGAGTTATGACGTTGAAGAATCCTACTTTCGAGAGTTGTTAGAATCTGAAGGAATAAGCACGGCTCCTAATCGAGAGCGTCACGAGGAATCGCGACTTTTATGGTTGCAATTTTTCGAGTGGATGGAAGTAAACGCTTCTGACATGAAAATTTACTTAGTTAATTACGTGGAATCTGCGATTGACCTTTTTGACGGAGATAACGATATACAATTAATGCGCAAATATAATGCTCACGAGGTTCCTTTTTGGGACAAGTATGTGCCAATGATCTATCGAGGAGTGTTTCTTGGGCCCTTACCATACGGAGAATATCCTTATCCGAGTTTTTTTAACCTCCCCCCCGACCAAGCTTGGATTTATTACCAAATGGATTATCTATACAAAGGGCTTGAGCAACAATATTCAAGTACAGATCGAATGGGCGTTTTACTTGGAGTCACAAATTTAACTTGTTATGGACGCGATGTAGTACAAGAAGTACGCGATGGCGAAATAATGTATGGATATGATAAGTTAGTTGAGGATTCACTTATGGCAAAACATTTTGGAGTCGAAACAATCACATTATTTCTGTTAAACACAGTTGTACAAGATGGTTTTGCAATGGGCGGCGTTTTCGCTACTTATGGGGATGATTTTCTGGATAAATTCAACGAATCGATAAACGGAGTTAATTCAACTAAATCATTCACGATCAGACACCAAGGGCCATTCTATTGGAATTACTTCGGAGTTTTTCCTTTTTTCCAAGATGCGCTCCTTGATTTGGATTCAATTTTGGGGATATTATATTTTGCACTCGTTATTGGGCTTAATATAACAATTGTGTTCTACGAAGAAATTAAAGAAAAAATAAAAAACTTGAAAAAGAATAGCCGAAAATCTTAATTTAAAATGTTATACCTCGAAAAACTTTATAAATTTTTTATTCTATCAACTCGAATTGCGACTGTCGCTACGGGATCCGTTCTAATTGCGTTTGTAATTCTCCATATCTATGTTCCACTAAAATATTTTTCTTATATTTATTGGGCAGATGCGTTGCTCGTGATTATTCCGTCTGCTTTTATTCTTTTTTGGTTCGTGGTTTTTACTAAGAGAGAGATAATCAATTGGAGAGACCAATTAATTAATATTTGTATTTGTCTTGGTTATTCTATTTTAATTTATATGATGCTATTCTTCTATAGTGCACATTTTGCGTTTCCAATTATTTCGATATTGTGCGTGTTATGTATCTCTAGTTTAATTGGTGTCGCAGCAATAAGTTGTGCAAATTTATTATTATATCTCTTTCTTATGTTTAATTATAAAAAGTATCCAACTTTTCGAGAGAGATTAAAGGAGCGATTAAGAGTAAATCTGCCGGGAAAAAAGCAGTTTCTTGTTTTAATTTTATCTTTTTTTATTGCAATAGGAATTCCAATACTTATTTTTTTCCCACTACTTAATTGGAACGCCTCAATTACGATTACACCAAAAGATTATCACATAGAACTCGGTTTTTTTGGGACATGGGAACACGAAACATATACACATGAACAAAAGCAAGCATTAAATAGGCACTCTGCTACAATTGTCCACTACTCAGGAAATGCATATGAATCACCCAATAATTTTAAACAAGATTATATTGATAATATGACATTTTGGAAAGATCATTATTCTAATATTAAGTTTATAGCAGATATTCCCGGTGATAATAAAGATTTTGTCTGGGATGCGACCGCGGAAAATACAACGGAATTGGCTAAATCGTGGGTCACACTTGCTAAGGAGGAAGGTCTATCCAATATAAAAGGACTTTGTTTTGATATTGAGGTATCTCGAATGCCAACCGTATTCGAATCTCAAGGCATAAGTACGCTTCCTAATCGAGATAGGCATTCAGCAGCAATAGATATATGGAACGACTTTTTCGATTGGAAGGAAGAAAACGCTTCAGATATGAAGACGCTTGGGATTTTCTTTATGGAGTCGACAATAGATATTTTCGACGGCGATAACGATATGCAGATTACAAATAGATTAAACGGATTCGATGTTCCTCGCTGGGACCAGTACGCACCGATGATTTATAGAGGTTGGACAAGAGGGACAAAACCATATGGCGATTACCCAGTAACGCAGTTTTGGGACCGACCCGCTTCACATTATTGGTTATATTCTCAATTAAATTTTCTATCAAAGGCAATTGAGCAGACGCCCAATGGTAATATTAATCAATTAAGCCTCTTTTTAGGAGGTACGAATTGTACGGCGTATGGTCGCGAAGTTATTCAGGGTGTAGAAAATGGAATATATGAATACGGATTTGATTCTCTTATTAAAGATGTGTTAATAGCGAAACTTTTCGGAGCTCCAATCGTTTATATTTTTATGCTTCACACCGTACTGTCTGAAGGCTATTCTTGGGGCGGTTTTTTCGAATCGTATGGAGATGATGCGTTAGATAAGCTAAACGACGCAGTTAACGGTGCTCATTCAACTGAACCCTTTATAATTAATTACGAGGGACCACTATACTGGAATTATTTCGGGATTTGGTATTTTTTCGTAGACGAATTGTATTCCTACGATTCAATTATTGGTATTTTGTATTTTAGTATAATATTAGGTTTTAACATTATCAATGCGTTTTCTCAAGAGATTCGATCCAAGTTAACTAATTTTTCGAACAGAAATAAGCCTCTTATGAAAGGTCCAGACGCGTAAGACGCAAAGTCGTCGCTAAAAGAGCTGCTCCAATTATCGAAATAACCGAAAATTATCTCGTATATTCCTAGAGAGCTTGGACCTTCTCTAACAAGATAATTTAGACAAAATCCTAACAACGCTCTAGTGAAGACGAGAAATTGTCTATCATGCTT
>JAHQWX010000366.1 GCA_029856375.1 Promethearchaeia archaeon
TAGTTAAAAATTATATATGTAATTAAAATTATGGATATCAATTCAAAAGAAAAAAATTTATGATCGTCATTATTTACGCCGCCTTACTGTTGGTTGTCGGGTTAATAATCATAGCTATCTCGAGTGAATATGCCGTAAAGCATTCCGCGATATTAGCTTCTCTTCTCGGTGTTTCGCCACTGATCATAGGGCTCTCACTGGTATCAATAGGAACTGATATACCCGAAATTTTTAATTCAATTATCTCTTGTGCTTTGGGTCATGGTGATATCGATGTAGGAGATTCTGTAGGCTCGGATTTAACACAAATCACCTTAATTTTTGGGCTTGTTCCAATTATATGCGGTGGATTTCTAATAAAAAGAAAAGAAATACTTATTTTAGGTTTTTGTGAAATCCTCTCACTTATTGTGATATACGCTGTTGTCGAAAAGGGATATTTCACGCGTATTAACGCGATTATTATGATTTGCAGCTTACCAATTTATATATGGATTATATATCATGTATCTGAAGATACACTCGTTGAATTTGGGCAAGAATTTGCCAAAGATCTTGAAAAAATGGATAAGAAAGCGAGAAACAAGATTTATCACTTTATATTTGCCATTATTGGATTTGTCGGAGTAGCAATCAGTGCTTATATTGTTGTTCAGTCGATTATAACTATAGCAACTGAGCTCTATGTTCACGAATACATAATAAGTTTTTTTATCGCTGCTCTTGGAACATCCCTTCCAGAACTTGTGGTCGATGTGAACGCAATCAAACGAAGAAAAGAGTATAAACTCGCTCTCGGAGATATCTTTGGGAGTTGCATTGTTGATTCCACACTTTCGATAGGTATTGGACAAGCATTATTTCCACAAGTAATCTCAGCAGAATTTGCCGTCCCTACGGTCCTTTATACCTTACTCGCGACCATAATTGTAATAACATTTGTAGTAGTTAGGAAGAAGGTTGATAAAAAAGCAGGGATTCTCTTTATTGCTTTATATTTTGTGTCTTATTTACTTCTGTTTTTATGGATTTGAAATAATTAAATTTTAGAATAGAATTCTCTTACGCTTCTAATCCAGGAATTTCTTCTCGATCCAATCGTTTCATGCTTAAAGCTTTTTCGGGGCAAGTGACTGCGCATAAACCACATCCCATACATTTCTGTGAGTCAATTTCAGCCGTTGTGTCAACAATAATAGCTCCAAATTTACAACGACTTAAACAGGTTTCGCAACCAATACAAGCGTCTTTATCAACTTGTGCAACGAAATTTGACTTTGCAATTGCTCTTGGATTGTCGAATTCGCATATACCTCTTAACATTCCGCAGCAACACTCGCAACACGAACAAAGAATTACTGTGTTGCTTGCGTGATTATCAGTAGCGAGTACAAGACCTAGCTCGGCGGATTTTTTCACATTTTCGATAACTTCTTCTTTAGAAACTTGTCTATTTACGGGATCTTCAATTAAATTCATCATTTGCGCCATTCTCCCCATTAAAATGCAATTTAGAATCGGGTATTTATCTTTACATTTCCTTATTCCAATAACTTCAGTTCTCTTTCGACATGGGCATGGAATCAGCGCGAAATTGTCGAACTTGTCGATAACTGAATAGACTTCTTCAACTGGTAGGATCGTTGTTTCTGGCTCCAGTTCCTCCTGGACTGGTAATATTCTCATGCGAGGAGTTCCCTTTCTGCTGGTTTCCCACCTTTTGTAGTACTTATCTTTTTCAAAAAAATGTTTACTTAATTTTGCGAATTGTTTAACTTCTTCGCTATCGTAATTCTTTTTCAGTACGAAGGGCGCGTCGTAAATAAATAACGGAGTGGGTAACGCGTAATACTTACTCGCTTTAGTTATAAAGAATCTACTAGAAGGCTCCTCGAGAATTTTTTCAATATCGTTTCTATCTCGGTTCAACATTTTCGCTAATTTAAAAAGAGATGTTGTTTTAGGAAAAACTTCTAAATCTTTAACAATTTCAGCGACTTCGAGAGAGAACATCATACTTATGTATTCTAAATAAGCCTCTGTAGGTTCTCCATTATCGTCTTGGGGAAATGATTGACTTTTTCTTTCGAACTTTTTCGCGATCTTAATCAGGTTTTCTCTATGCTGTTCGGAAACTATCATCGCTATATGAAATTAAAAATAAAGGTTGTCATTCATTAAACTAACTGAATGCTTGTGGGGATAATTATTGCTTTTAAGGGGTTTTCATGATCCTCGTCAATTTTCTCGATTAAATTATCCCAATTTTTGAACAAGATAACCGCATCTTTTCCGAATAAGTGGTCTACATCCGGTTTAGATAGATTTTCGGAAAAACAATACACCTTCCTTCTCTTTACGAACGCTTTCCATATTAATTGTTCGTTAACAGGAGAGTAAAGTTTCGCGCCTCGTTCCGCGTTCAAGCTGTGATACCCTCGACCTTCGTAGCAATCTGCCATGATAACCATTGTACCATTTCTTTTTAACATTTTACCAGGTGCGGTCATCAGGAAGTTGAAAGCTTTGTGCATTCCTTGCGTTAGTTCGGTATCTTCTGGGAAAACATTAAAGAACGCAACATCGTTATCCAGCGTTACTTCTGTTTTATATACATTATTACCCAACTCTATAGCTTTTCGATGAGCATCAATAAAATCACCCGCGAAAACTCCTCCTATTTTTCCATTTTCCGTGAGAATTATGTTTATACTGAAGTCTAAGCCAACTCGCTTAGCCGTATCTTCGATATCTTTCCTAGAATCGGTGACAATTCCCATTCCCGCACCAGCACCTCCTTTCATTGCTCCGCTATGGTTCCCGTATAATGTCTCGATACCGCAGACACCCGGTAAAACGATCTTTGCTCCACCACCATATCCTGCTAATGGGTGAGGTATTACTCCGCTTATAGCGATTTTTAAATCCGCTTCGTAATAAGTTTTATTAATGTGTA
>JAHQWX010000367.1 GCA_029856375.1 Promethearchaeia archaeon
TAATTTGAAACGGCTCTTAATTATTGGTGGTGGATTTGGAGGATTTTCTCTTGCGCGTCGTTTGGAAAAAAGTAATCTATTTAAAGTTATTTTAATAGATCCTTCAAATTATTTTGTATATATGCCCCTTATTCACGAGATTTGCGTAGGTAAAATTCCTAACAATGCAGTTAAAATATTCTTCAAAAACGCGTTAAAAAGAACAATTCACATAAAATCGATTGTTAAAGAAATTCGTTTTAATGAAAACAAAGCAATTCTAAAAAATGATAAAGCACTATTTTACGATTATTTAGTTATCGCTTCAGGATCAATTCCTAATATACCAATAGAAGGATCTGAAGGATTACCCACTTTAAAAACATTGAAGGACGCAAATATTATTAAAAGAAATATCTTAGATGCGCTCAATGAAAAAAATATTACTATTTCTGTAGTCGGAGAAGGTGCAACGGGCATCGAACTCGTTGGAGAAATCGCGTCGTTGTCAAAAAACTTAAAAAATAGATTCAAAGTGCACCATTTTGTGTATTTCAATGGATATTTTCTTAATATTCCCAAATTTAACTACGCTATACAAAATCGAATGAGGAAGTTAGGAGTAAATGTGCATCTTGAAGAACCAGTATTGAAAATTGTCGATAAGGAAATAATAACCAAGCGAAGAAAACTCAAATCGGATCGCATTTTTGTTTGTACAGGAGTGAAACCTAATATAATTAAATCAGATATCCAAATTGAGAAAGGATTTCCAGTAGATGATTTCTGTCAGATCGTAGGCGTAGATAACGCGTATGCCATAGGAGATGTTGCGACATTCTCAACCCACGGAAATACCTCAATAGATTTAGCTCAAGTTGCCCAAAAGCAAGCAAAATTCATTGTAAAGGATTTAATCAAAAAAGAGAAAGGAGTTAGAAGAAGACCTTATAAGTTAAAAATTATGGGAATAATGATTTCTATGGGGACCTATTCAGCCATATCTCGTCTTTTAGATAACTATACAATAAAGGGATTTTTGGTTTGGGTGATGAAAAGAGGTTATTATTTTTATAACATCATCAAAATGAGAAGAGCTCCGAAATTGTTAAAGTATTTCTTGATTTCTCTCTTCGTCCATGATACATTTTTAGGAGAAATATAACTCTATTTTTATAATGGGATAAAAAATATCGATTCCTATTTATTTTTTAGTTCCTTCTCAACGAGATCTACGATTTTTGGAAGCACATCTGCAATGCTATCGTGAATCACTACGAGGCATTGTCTATCCATGTTGGTTTTTTCTCTATTTATAATCACCAACTTTGCATTGTTGTCGTTAGTTAAAGCCCTATAAGGCATGAAACTAACCGGCATTACTGTTAAACTTGAACCTAAAATTATCATTAAATCGCAATTAGAAATTAGTTCGTCCGCTTTTACAAGCGCTTTTTCTGGTAGCATTTCTCCAAAAAAAACCGCGTTTACTTTTAGAACTCCACCGCATTCAGTACATTCTGGGGTAAGTTTTCCGTTAAAAACTTGATTAACAAGCGTAGTGATGGGATAAATTTGTGAGCATTTCATACAAACGGCTTCGCGAATATTACCGTGCATTTCGGCTATATTTTTAGTACGAGCTCTTATATGTAGCCCATCAATATTTTGCGTTATAATTCCTTCCAATTTACCTAATTTCTGCAATCTAGTTAATGCCTTATGACCTGCGTGAGGTTTTGCTTTAATTATATTAAGCCCCATTTCCAACATTTGCTGATAAAACCTCGTAGGATTATTTTTAAAATAAGAAATGTCTGCGAACGAGGGGTCCATTCTCTCCCACAGACCGGTTCCTGGACTGCGAAAGTCGGGAATTCCGCTCTCAGTAGACATACCCGCACCCGTAAGAGCGATAATGTTTTTAGATTCGAGAATTAAATCAGCAAATTTTCGAATTTTCTGTTCCATATTAAATTAATTTAGCGAGTTACTTTAAAAAATATCTATTATATAAAAAAAAGAGAAAAAATTGATTTTTGATTTTAAGAAATGTTAAAAACGATTAGCCCAGCGTTGAATATTGAGGGCAACATAGCTGCACAGATGAATGCGAACATTAATGCACCTAAAGTCGCTGTTCCCACTACATTTCTAATCCTCATGTAGAACAAAGACATTAGAAACGCTTGGCCACTTAGTACCACGACACAGACAGGAATTAGAACAAGAGAAACTAAACCCCCAATTCCAAAATCCATCAAAAACATCGTCGCAAAAATTCCTACGCCTATACCCTGAATAATTCCATTGATGATACTAGATTTTATAAGCTCCTTTAAATCCAAAATGGGTGAACCTCTCTCAGACTCTTCTGGTATTAATTTATTCTGCACAAAACCGTGCTGTATTACGCCGTGGACTAACAAATACAGAAACCAAAATAAAAACATCTCGATGAACCCAAAAATTCGGTATGGAACCATGTTTTTTAGATTATATGTCCCAACAAATACGAGCGACATGAAAAGTATAAAGAATAGAGAGAGTCCGTACAAGAACGCTTTTCCAATATATTTAGGATCTATGCCAAAATCTTCTAATCCTTCGTTAAATTTTTTATTCTCCCATATAGCTAATACTATTACTGCTGGTATTAACAAAAGCGCTTGGGTTACCATAAAAGTTGCAAAGAAACTAGAAACCATAAAATCTCCGACAATAATTTGTTGTAAGTCGAATACCATTATTAAAGGCATAACCAAAGCTGAGAGTCCAGCGTAAACTCCGCCATATATACCAAATTGAATATATTTTTGCCTTTTACTTAGATTTCTCGACGCTTCTGCTTTAAAATCCTTGTTTTTTAACCACTCGCTTAAATAGACGGAACTTGGAATTAATACCATTACTAAACCAATTGCAGCAAGTGTTACTGGAATGGTTCTAAACTGAGCCGTAATACCGCTTTG
>JAHQWX010000368.1 GCA_029856375.1 Promethearchaeia archaeon
TTTTTTATCATGTTCAACCATTTATTTCACCTCCATTTGAAAATCTTCGGGTAATTTCCAGAATTCTCTGAACTCCTTTGCCCAATTTTTTGAAAGCTGCAGGCTCTCAGTATACATTCGCAATGGTGCGTCGTACAACTTACCGTCAGTAATCTTTTTTCTTTCGTACTCCCAAAATTCCTCGAATGACATGGACTTCTCTTTCCTTTCGTTTATCATCTCCTCGCGACGCTTTTTTGTGGCTTCTTCGTCGACAATCCATTCGTCTTTGTCTTCGTTATAATTTGCGACAACTCCATATATGCTGTATACCTTATCAGAAGTATAAATGCCATCATCGAGGTCCTTTTTTATGCTCTCTAATTTTCTTTCGAGAGGATCGCCATAACCGGGTCCGCCACTCAGCGAAAAGTGAAAAATGTCGTAATTTTTTAGAGTTATCGGATATATCAAACTTGCAAACTTTCTTACGATATCGCCCTCAATAAATTTCTCGAATTCGCCGTCAGTGGGTTCTGGATCCCCTAGGGGATAGTCTTTCTGATTCTTAAAGATTTCCTCTAAATTCGTATTCTTCGCGTATAACCGATAACCAGTAGCTTGAGGATAGCCTCCATGCATGCCTCCACATCCGTGAAAAGCATTACCTTCCCTAGCTCCGAAAAATTCTACTTTTTTAGAGAACGCAACTACGGCGATACCTTCGTAGTTAGAACCTCCTCGGTATTTACCATGACCACAAATATTAGGCTTAACTCTTCTCGCGAGATATGGTACTCCACCTTGGAATAATTCCCAAGTCTCAACATCGCCGAGATCTGCTTCGGGATTCCACATTGCGTAACCCCAATCAAGTCCATCTCTCACAGCGCTCGCTCCTAAACCTTGACCACTAATTTCAAAAGTAGACAAAGCCCATCTCTCACCTTCGATTGGTCCAGAATCATATATTCCTCCACCTTGAATGGCGTCCCCAGTAAATCCGTATCCTGGGACGACTTCTTCGCGATATCCACGAGAGAATAATCCGTAGGAGATACACTTCATCATTCCAGTATAAGCTGGTATTAAATTACCCCAAGGAGCTTGATATGACAAGTAGGGATCTCCTGGATTTGCCCAAGTTCCAAGTGGATATTCTTTTTCCACCGCAAAATACGCACCATCGTTTACTTTATCACCATATATTAAAATTTGCGTTAATAATACCCATTGACCACCTTCCATGGCTCCTTTTCCACAATTGAATGGATGGTCCGAAGGTCCATTTGCTCCATCAAAACTGAGTGAAAGCTGTCCGTCTTCTTTAACTAAGATTTCAAGAGGAAGATTATTCATTATATCAGCTTGAGCAATAGGTTGCCAAGCCTCGTCTTTAAAAGCTCCATCCATAAATGAAGCTGCTCGGTATCTTCCCGGTATTAAGCGTTCTTTTACCCTTTCTAGAACTATTCTCCTACCCTCTTCAATCGCTTCTCTGATAAACCTTTTATAGTAATCGATCCCTTCTCGTTCAATGAAATCTAAAACAGCATCCCTGATCATGAGGTCTCCAGCGAGTCTGCATTTCTCGTCGAGTTCCCAGTACATTGGAGTTCTAACAGAACGTCTAGCACTAATGAAGTGATCTTTCCAGATTTTATCGTTTGAACCTATTTTTCTACAAGTGTAGTAGACGCCATCGTCGAAGCGCTGAACTGCCGAAACTAAATCGTGACCGGGTGTAATCCCGCCGGTATCAATTTGGTGAGTTACGCCTCCCGCCCAACCAATTAATTCGTCTTGCCAGAATATTGGAATCAAAGTTTGTACATCAGTGGTGTGTACATTACCGCAATCGGGATCGTTATTCAAGAAGATATCGCCTGGATTAATTCCGGGATCGTCTTCGTATTCCTCTCGTATCATAAATTTAACAGCTTCGCTCATCGTATGTACATGAACAAGAATACCAGTTGAAACAACTATTGAATCTCCCTCTGGAGTATATAAAGCGAAGCAGAGCTCGCCAATTTCTTTTACTATAGGAGATGCAGCTACATGTAACGCTGTTTCTCGAGCTGACACAAGCGCACCCCTTAAGCTTGCGTAAGCGCGTTCGTACCGGAAGGGATCTTGCTCCTTTAAACTGAGTTTATCGATTCCATAATATTGCTTCTTTTCTTCTATAAGCTTTTCGCTTTCTAATAGCATTTCTTTAAGCGTTTTTCCATTCCATCCTAATGCTTTTTCTTTCACTTTTTACGCCCCCATATGAAAAATTCTGTGTTTATCGAGTCTAACCCGAAAGCCTGGTGGAACTACCAAGGTTGTTGCGGGAGCTTCAATAATCGCTGGGCCGTTGACGATGTTTCCCGAGTTGAGAATACTCATTTCCCAGAGAGAAGCTTCGTGCCATCCGTTTCCCCAGAACATTTCTCTTGCTCCTTTCGATGCTTCCTCGTTCGGTTTTTCACCGCTTAGCTCGTGTTCTGGTAATTTGGGTTTTGTAACCGGTACTACTCCCGTTCCTATGGCTTTAGTTATGTGATAACCTAAATGAGGGCTCTTCGTGCCTCTTCGAAATATTTCTTCGAAGAGATTATCGTACCTCCTTGTGATTTCTATCAAATCCACTGAATCAAAGCGCTGCAATTCTGGCGAGAATTCTAAAGTCAACTCCTCAGAAGGCGATTCTACTTCTAGATCGTCCATCATACCAAAATATTGCAATCGAAGGGAAGGTTTAAACACCATCTCGTTGGGATCCCTTCCTTCAGCTTTAAACTCCTCCGAAATATCGTGTTTCAAATCTGACCATGTGGAATTAAGCATCGATGCTACAAAAGTATTCATAGCTCCATCGGGAGTCATGACTAAATCCATGGTTTTCTCATGCCTATAGGAATGATCAGCACAAGCGCACCCAAAAGCTGAAAAGGCAGGAGCCCATTCTGGTATTAAAATATTTT
>JAHQWX010000369.1 GCA_029856375.1 Promethearchaeia archaeon
AATTATTTTCTCCGATATGACAATTATATCCTTTTCTTCAAGTATAATACTGTTTTCTTTCAAAACTTTTAGAATAATTGATATAATTTCGTCGTGAGGTCGTATGATGGGAAGTTCAACCGAAAAAAGCTCCATAATAAATGAAATTTTTATTGTTTTTTGTAATTTATTATTTATACTATCAATTTATTTGAACTTTGCTATACACGATGGATTCAATCAACATCAATTTGTTTAACTGCTTAAATATTGGCGATTCACACCCAGTTGTTATAATGGGGGTAATTAATTTAAGCCCAGAATCGTTCTATCAAGGATCTGTTTTGACTAATATTGACGAATTGGCTAAAACAATAAATGAAATGCTAAAAAATGGAGCTAAAATGTTGGATATAGGTGCTAGATCTACAGCTCCATGGTCAGATAAAATTACCGTTGAGGATGAACTAAAAAGAATAATACCAGTCGTTGAAAAAACCTGTAAATTAATTCCTAAGGAAATTATTGTTTCAATTGATACTCAATACGAGATCGTTGCAAAAGAATGCTATAAGATAACTCAAGAACAGAAGAGAAATATGATTATCAACGATGTGTCTAATCTGAAAACAGATACGGAGCTAAGCGACTTTGTTGTTAAAAACGACATACCAATAATTTTAATGGCGTCGAACAAAGTGCCTGGCGACATTCTGCTGATCGCAGACATTATCAGTTCCTTAAAACTTTCGATTAATTCATTAGAGAAAGCGGGGCTCGATAAAAATAAAATAATAGTTGACCCTGGTATTGGAGCGTGGATACCGGAAAAAGCGTTCGAACACGACTTAGGAATTATCAATAATCTTGAACAATTAAGAGTCTTGAAAAAACCAATATTAATCGCTTTATCGAGAAAATCTTTCATTGGAAACGCCTTGGGCATCCCTGATCCAGAAAATCGATATTTTGGATCTTTGTCTTCTTCAGCGATTGCAGTTTATAATGGTGCTCATGTAGTGAGAAGTCACGATGTCAGCAATGATTTTAACGATTTCGCGCAAATGGCTAAAATTTT
Source organism: Promethearchaeia archaeon (assembly GCA_029856375.1). Taxonomy (GTDB): domain Archaea; phylum Asgardarchaeota; class Lokiarchaeia; order Sigyniarchaeales; family SOKP01; genus 6H3-1. Next base: position 1,058 of record JAHQWX010000369.1, read on the forward strand.
AAGAGAGAATAGAAAGAAATCACAATAATACTCAAAATGGTATTTAAAAATAACCTACTTCGATACTGAAATAGTCAATAATTTGTAGAATTTTTAGCGAATTCAGTAATAAAAACCCAAATTTACTATTGAATTTAATAATTCTCTCTCCGAAATTACATAAAATCTCTCCTAAAGCTTTATAAAATTTATTTTCCTATATTTATATAGAGATCGGTAAAAGTACAGTTCTATTTCTCCCTTAATAGATCAATTCTTATTAAGATAATATTAGTTGTTTGGAAGGAAATAATTGAATAATAATACACCCCCGGAAAATCAAAAAAATAACGACTATGATGCTGAGAGCATCAAGGTTTTGAAGGGTTTAGAGGGAGTCAGGAAAAGGCCTTCGATGTATATAGGCTCTACCGGGAAAACGGGTTTGCATCACCTTATTTACGAAGTAATCGATAACTCTATTGACGAAAGCTTAGCGGGGTTTTGTAATAAAATAGAAATTATTATTAATGACGACGATTCAGTTGAAATTATTGATAACGGGCGCGGGATTCCAATTGAAAAACATCCAGAATACGATAAATATACTCCAGAAGTGATACTCGAAACCTTACACTCTGGTGGTAAATTTGATAATAAAAGCTATAAAATTTCTGGTGGATTACACGGCGTTGGTTTATCTGTTGTAAATGCTCTTACTGATTGGCTAATCGTTGAAATAAAAAGAGATGGAAAGATTTATAAGCAAAAATATTCCAAGGGTCTTAAGGTTTCCGACCCCGAAATACAGATATTGCCTCCTAAAGAAAAAGAATATACTGGGACGAAAATATCATTCTATCCTGATATGGAAATCTTCGATTTAAAAAGCGAAAAGAAAGATGAATTAGAAGAGCTTCAAGAAGATACCGAGCTTCCCTTAAAAATTGACCTATGGGATGTTAATAAAATTGCAGATCGCGTACATTATCTCGCTTTCCTCTGTCCTAGCGCGACTTTCTTTATTCGTAATAAAAAGAAGGATGCTGATAAAGAGAAATATCCTATTAGATTTCATTTTAAAGACGGTTTAATTGATTTTATTAAATATATTAATGTAGAAAAAAAGACATTATACGAGAAACCAATCCATTTTAAAAAGAAATTTCTTTTAGAAAAGAACGGCGATAAAGAAGAAATTGTTATTGAAGCAGCGTTGCAGCATAACAAGGGATTTAAATTCAATTTCAAGAGTTTCGTCAATACAATTAATACAATTGAAGGTGGCACTCACGAGCGCGGTTTCAAGGACGCTTTAAACAAATCGATAAAAGATTATTTCATAAAAAATGAACCAGAAGAAAACGATATTGTTGCCGAAGATACAAGAGAAGGCGTATCAGCGATTGTTTCTTTGATGCTTCCAGATCCTCAATTCGAGAGTCAAACAAAAATAAAATTGGGTAATCCAGAGATTAGAAATGCTGTTTATCAAGTTGTTAAAAAGGAACTGGAGAATTTCTTAGAAAAAAATCCAAAAATAGCTGATAGGATAGTAAATAAGGTAAAAAACGCAAAAAAAGCGAGAATCGAAGCGCAAAAAGCTCGAGACTTAATTCGAAGAAAGTCTGCTTTAAGTTCAATTCTGTTACCAGGAAAACTTGCCGATTGTACCTCTAAGGATCCAATTAAATGTGAGCTTTTTATAGTAGAGGGCGATTCTGCTGGTGGTTCGGCAAAACAAGGACGAAGTAGGGAATATCAGGCAATTTTACCTCTTAGAGGTAAAATTGCTTGATAATTTCTATCTCTTCCTTGCTTAGCTGAACCTCCCGCTGAATCGCCTTCAACAATGAAAATTTCGCTTTTCTCTGGATCATTCGATGAGCAATCAGCAAGTTTTCCAGGCATTCG
>JAHQWX010000370.1 GCA_029856375.1 Promethearchaeia archaeon
CTATTTCTTACCTGGCATTTTCCATTCGCTAAATATCTCAGCTATGAAAATATCTGCCTTTTTACAAGAATCACAATTTTCTTCGGATAATTTTTTAAAAACATAATCTCCTTCTTGAAACGGTCTTTCTTTTTTCGCTCCACACGATTTACATTTCACCACAGAAAATTTTGCTTCTACCATTTGCTTTTTTCGGTCGAGAATCTCTCCAATGCTCGGAATTGGAGGAAATTGTGGTTCGTCGCTCATTTTATAAACTCGTAATTTTTTTAAATACTAATTATCATTATAATAAAATTAATTACTATTATTCTTTTGCTTTATTTTTTATTCATCCTTCAAATTCCCTACTTCTTCTTGCTCAGTTTCTTTGATTTCTCCCTCTTCTTTCTTTTTCTCTGGTTCTATTATCTTTGGAAATTTAGATATTACAACTTTTACATATCTCAATATTTCTTTATCGATTTTCCAACCAGTTTGTACGATGTCAATAATTGAATTTTCGGGTAAATCGGGATTTTCAATAAAAGAAATTGCTTCGTGAATTCTGTAATCAAAAATATCTCCCTTCGATGATGCAATTCTCTCAACGCGATAACTTTTAAACTCGTTGATTATTTGATTGTAAATAGATTTAATATTAGAAGCATTTTTTGATTCTTCATTCTGGATATGTTCTAAGGCTTTTTCAAACGAATCTATTATTTTTAAGAAGCTCCTTAAAATTGACGCTCTTTCAATATCTTGAATGTGTGCGCGATTTTTCTCCATACGCTTTTGATAATTTTCAAAATCTGCTTGTAATAATGTATATTTTTTTTTCCAATCTTCAAGAGCTTTAGTTTTTTCTCCCAATTCTGATTCGAATTCTTTTTTCAATTTCTCAATCGGATCCAATGATTCTTCTTCTTGCTCCTCTTGAGGCAGAATTTCTAAAGCATCATCATCAGACGCAGCATTATTATTACTTTTAGATGGTTTCTTATTCTCTTCCGGATTCATTTGCTCTCTTTTTGTAAAAAATATTTTATGCTAAATGTGAAAATTATTGATAATAAAAAAATTTTATTTTTTTGAACTATCTATCCAATAAATTATATAAACATTTCTCCCATACCTATAAATTTAATTTTGATTTTTTAGCTAAATCTCTTTAGAGTTTAATAAATTATTACTAAAATCACAAATATTATTATATTTGACATAGAGTTCTTTAAATATTAATCCGAAAATTTAAAATTTTTAGATCCTAGAATATTCATAAGTTGTCAATCTTGATGTTTAAATAATTAATTAAAATTTAAGTTTATAACTCATATTAAAAAGGTCAATATAAATGAGCGATTCGGAAAGTAAAGAAAAGCCTACAAGGAAAGAATTGATTGTAGGAATCGATTTAGGAACTTCTAATAGTGCATGTGCTTATTTAACGCCTACAGGCAAGCCAGAAATAGTTCCCGCTGCAGAAGGACGTACTCTTGGAGGAAAAGCATTTCCATCGTTTGTTGCCTTCACTCCAGAAGGACAGAAAATAGTTGGCGAACCAGCAAGACGTCAAGCAGTTTCTAATCCAGATGGAACAGTTACTGCTGTAAAACGAAAAATGGGTACAAAAGAAAAAGTGAAGTTAAGAGTAGGAGATGAATGGAAAGAACTTACTCCCGAAGAGGTATCAGCGATGATTTTAACAAAGATAAAAAACGATGCTTCGAAATATCTTGGACAAGAAGTAAAAAAAGCTGTGATCACTGTACCTGCATATTTTAACGATGCGCAAAGAACATCAACAAAAAATGCGGGACAAATTGCAGGTTTAGAAGTCGTAAGAATGATAAATGAGCCGACAGCTGCCTGTCTTGCATATGGTTTAGATAAAATTTCCGGTAAATTAATGAAAATATGTGTTCTCGATTTGGGAGGCGGAACTTTTGATGTAACTATTATGGAATTTGGTGAGGGCGTTGTTGAGGTGTTATCTACTGCTGGCGACACTCGACTTGGCGGAACTGATATGGATAATGCCAGTGTTGATTGGATTGTGGGGGAATTTAGAAATAAATATGGGGTTGATGTATCTAACGATTCGAAGGCAATGATAAGAATAAGGGACGCTGCTGAGAAGGCGAAAATTGAGTTATCAACAACTTTATCTAGTAAAATAGATCTTCCATATTTATCTCAAAAAGAAGGTGAACCCTTGCATTTAGATTTAGAGTTTACTCGGGCAAAACTAGAAAGTTTGATTGAACCAACATTAAAGAGACTTGATCCAATAATGCAACGAGCCGTTTCAGATGCAAAACTCTCTGTAGGTGATGTTAATAAGATTCTATTAGTTGGTGGTCCAACCCGAATGCCTTGCGTTCAAGAGCGATTTAAGAAGTATTTTGGAAAAGAGCCAGAACACTCGATAGATCCAATGGAATGCGTTGCAATAGGAGCGTCAATTCAAGGGGGCATCATTGCGGGTGATGTTCACGATTTATTATTGTTAGATGTTACACCTTTATCATTAGGGGTGGAGACACTTGGGGGAGTTTTTACCAAATTAATCGAAAGAAATACAACGATTCCGACAGAAAAATCTCAAGTTTTTAGCACCGCTGCGGATAATCAGCCAGCTGTCACAATTAATGTATTACAAGGCGAACGAGCAATGGCAAAGGATAATATTGGCTTGGGTCAATTTCACCTGACGGGAATCCCTCCTGCTCCGCGTGGAATCCCACAAATAGAGGTCACATTTGCAATAGATGCTGATGGGATAGTAAATGTGAAAGCAAAGGATTTAGGCACTAGTAAAGAAACTGGAATTACAATTACTGGAGCCCATGGACTAAGCGAATCTGAAATCAATCAAAAAATAGACGATGCTAAAAAATACGAGGAACAAGATAAGGAATTTATGGAAAAAGTTCAGACTAAGAATCAAGCCGAAGCGTT
>JAHQWX010000371.1 GCA_029856375.1 Promethearchaeia archaeon
TTAGACTCGACTGAATAATCCACTCCCGTTAGAGCATGTAACAATGTCCAAGAGGACATCGCCCGCACATAGTGATCACCGCATTCCACCTCGTTCCACGGATTCCGTCGCGATCCGTCGTATCTGTTTCGAACGGCTTGGAGTATCTTTAAAGCTTCTGGAATTTTTCCAGTATATATGCACAACGCAGCTACCTCGTATTCGATGCCTGTCCAGACTTCGTCGGAATACAAGGTAGGCTCTTCTGGCTTACCTCCGTGGGGCCACATGCAAGTCATTAAGCCAGAATCGGTTTTAGACGCAAAAATTCTAAATGTTTGTTCGACATTTTCTAGAGACTCTTTAAAATTGTATTTAAAAATGGATTCAACGGCTTTATCGACATGTTCGGAAGGCAGAATGTATCCTAAACCCAAGTGAAACGCCCACCATTGACCCATAAGTTGGTCTGAAAAGCATCCCATACCGTATTGGTGTTGTTTGATATTTTCCTCGTCGTATTTTTGGATGTAATACTCTCCGTTCCAACACTCCTCGTCGAGGATTTGCCGGCCTGAATTATATATGCCCCTAAATTTTTGTGGTAAATCGGGTAATTCTAATCGTTTTACGATTTCTTCTAACGCTAAAAGCGTAACCAAGTAGAGCGATCCGATGAAAGTATTAATTCCGTATATTGTACAGTCATAAGTGTTTGGTTGGTCTAAATACATAATCCCTTTTAGATCGTTATCGCAATTTCTAAAGATATAATCGATCAACCGTTCAATAAATGGCCACGATTTCTTAAGAAAATTAAGGTCTCCAGTGATTAGGTAATCGCGATATATTTTCAGGATAGTACCTAGCATCCCATCAATAGCTGGTCCGATCATGTCCCACGAGCCTCCTTTAAGTAATTGCGGTAAATACATAGGAACAACTGACCGATGAGGTAAATACCCAGTTTCGTGCTGCATTTTAAATTCGGTTTCACGCATCGTCCTTTCAAGGGAAGGATACAAATGTGCTAGACTAAATGAGTAATTCCACACATGAGTACAATCTAAGGGGCAACAACCTCCCGACGATACCGCTGTAGACGCTCCGTGACACCCCTCAAAACCGTGAAACGCTCCGTCTCTCATCCAAAAGCATGTTGGAGCTCTTATCGTGGATATAGGTGCCGATATGCTCGTTAGGACTTCGGGTGGAAGTGCACTCGAGTAGAAAATTTCGTGGAACTTCTCCGTTTTATCTGATAAATTGGACCAATTATCTCGAACATACTTAATCACCTCAATAGAATTTCTTTTGAACCACTCGCTATAGCGATTTCCTATCCAAAACTCGGTGTTTTTATCTGGTATTTGAGTATCGTCAATAATCCAATCCACAACGCGATTTGGAAAATTCCAAGCCAAGAAAAATCTTATTTCCACGCTCTCGCCCGGATTTAAGGTTTTTCTTGAACCGAGACTTCCCACCCAAGATTCACCTATTGGACTCACTTCTTCAGAGATTGGATCTGGAAGAACGCCTTTATCCGAGAAACAAGCCCAAAAATTCTCTAAATCGTTCCACTGGGTTGTTACCATCGCTTCAGGCTGATCAATTGCGATTGTTACTTCTCCAAATCTTCTATCTGATTTTAAAACTGTTTTTGATTTCATCTGAATAGCGTGCCAATCACCTATTTCCTTGTAATAATTAATGTTTCCCGCAAATAAAAGGCTAGAATCTCCCTTGAGTCCTTTTATTCCGTCCCACCCCAAGAAATTAAGGAGATTTCCAACGAGAGCAACTTCACATGGAGCTTCTGAAGAATTTTGTATGTGAAACTTGAAAACAATTACGGGCAATCCAGAATTTTTTGGGTCTAAAGGAACGAATGGATTGAAAGTTATTAGCGAAATATCAATAGGGAGCGATGGATCTATGAATTCTAAAAACGCGACTGGATATTCTCCAATAAAACGGATATCTTCGACTCCAGGTAGGATCTTAAACATTTCTTTCATCCCCGGTTCTACCTTATGGTCGCTTACTAATTCAGCGGGTACGAAATTAGGAAATTCATGAACTTTAGGGCACATTAATGCTCGACATACTGATGGTGTTCCAGTATCTCCCACCTTTTTTGTCCATACCCCAAAAAAGCTGTTCGGAACGAACGCGCGGTGTCTCACGGTATTAGTGATTTGCCACTGTTTTAGAAGCCCGTCTCCACCTATAGCGATTGAACCGGTACCGATGCCTCCAAGAGGCATTGCTGCGCATCTCAATTTTTCTCCGGACAATTGGAGAATTCCTTTTGATTTCATTGTATAAAATTTGAGTTTGGACTTTTTATATTTTTCAGTAAGAGAAAAACCAAAGCTTAATTTTGGGTTTTTAATTCATTAGGACTTAATACTATTGAGGGCAAATACTATGGGAAAAATCACCGTTTTTGGTTCGTTTGTTACCGATCTCATGTTTAGGGTTCCAAGGTTGCCCGTAAAAGGAGAAACACTAAAAGCGTCTACTTTTAAAATGGGACCTGGAGGTAAGGGGGCAAATCAAGCTATCGCAGCTAAGAGAGCCGGGGCAGACGTAGTAATGATAACAAAAATCGGAAAAGATAGTTTCGGGGATGTTGCTATGAGCAATTTTAAAAAAGAGAACATCGACACAAAATTTGTATTTCAAGACAGCGAATATCCCACTGCTTGTGCTTCGATTTTAGTGGACGAAGACACAGGTAATAACCAAATAGCAATCTCAATGGGTGCGTGCGAGCGAATAACCGCTGACGAGGTCGAATTGGCGCGCGAGAGCATTGAAACTGCCGATGTTTTAATCACTCAACTTGAGGCTAATTTAGACGCTACAGAAATGGCAATTGATATAGCAAAGAATAAAGGTGTAGCAGTAATTTTAAATCCAGCACCAGCACAACCACTTACCGACGCTCTTCTAAAG
>JAHQWX010000372.1 GCA_029856375.1 Promethearchaeia archaeon
GAGATCCTGAATGAATCAGATTTGATGGAATTCCTCGGTGTGTCGAGGACCACCCTCTGGAAGCTTCGACGCGAGCGGAATTTGCCTTACGGCAGGGTTGGCAGAGAGTATCGCTATCTGAATATTTGTATTTAATTTGGATGCCCCCCGCGAAAAATCCAAATTGTTCTCCAACGGGTTTCTTTAGCATCTTTCTTAGATTAACGGCGGAAGCGAATTTTCTTAAATATCCTGGCGAATTTGGATTTAATTTGTTCTGAGCTATGGCAAAAGCTGCGATTAAAGCGGTGTTAACGGTCACACCGTGCTTTCGACACGCCTCTACTAAGGCTTGCGTATCTTCTCTTGAAAGCTCGTATAAATGAGCTTTATAAGTGTAATTTTTCCAAAAAACCTTATGCAACTCTTCGAAATCCCGATAATCAAAAAGGACTTCGCACTTTTCCCATTTTTTACGAATGATATTACCTAAAAGTCGAATTAGGAAATTGGGTTTGATATCAGATGGAACATTATCTTTATCCACTAACGGCGCTGGAGGCAATATCTCAACCTCTTTAGATGGATTTGCTAAATAAGTCATAATATCGCGAGCCAGATAGGCGAGCGACATTCCGTCGCATATTGTGTGTTGACAAAATATGATCAGATCGGAAATTTCAGCGGAGTGCAACAATATGAATCGAATTAATGGGCCTTTCGTCATTTCAAAGGGAATTTTATGCTCTGCAATTATTGTGTCTCTCCATTGTTCATCTTTTTTACGCGGTATTAATTTTATGGGGATTTCCATGCTTCCGTTCCCTATTAACCAGACTTCCCGTCCTTTAGATTTTAAATGAGTGTTCAGGATTGGATGTCGTTTCTGCATTTTCTTAATTATATCTCCCAAGTTATCGGGAGAAACACTCCCAAGGATAGTGGCAATAATGGTTATGTTTGATTGTGGGACTTTAGCGTGCGTACGTTCTCTTTGGTTCAACTCTTTTTTATATAATAGACCGGTTGATTGCATTTTTTTTACATCTTTCATTATTTGTGAACTTTCATATAGAATGAAAGCCCAATTAATAATAGAAATACCACCTATTTAAATGTTTTCATTACTTATGAAAATTCACATTAATTGAAAACTTTTTATACTTGAAAAAACATACTAATATTAAGAGAATGCTAAAAAATCATATATATCCTGAAGAAATTAGACGGTTTGAGAGAGAAGTAATTGAGTTCGTAGTAGAATCGGGTAAAAATAAAAGAAGTTCTGACATAGAATCGCATATCTTAGCGTATTTCTTATGTCACTCAAGCTTAACTCAAACCCAGATACAAGAAATATCAGCCATTTTTCGAGATAAAAAAATTTCGATAGGGAGCATCTCAAATTTTCTTAACCAATACGAGAGATATGGAGTAATAATAAAAAAGATAATTCCAGAAAAAAGAAATGCGTTTGTATACGCTCTGAAGAATGGAAGCGTCAGGAGTTTGATGTCCACGGGACTTGAAGCAGGTTTAAGCGAAATGCATAAATGGATTGAGGATGCGGAGGCAAGAATCCAAGCTTTAGATAAAATTAAGCCAGAATCGAATCTAATTGAAGTTCGCGCAATTTTAATAGAAAGATTGAAAGAATTAAGAGATTTTTTAATATTCCACGATAATCTAATGAAAAATTTTCTCTCTGGCGAATTCAGTATTAAGGAAAAACCTGAAATCAAGATATCGGAAGAAAAAATAGACCAAATTAGAAAAAAAGGTATAATTAAAATTGAAAAAGAAACGATAAATTCTATTCAAAAAAATCCTCTGTTTATGATTGACGAGGTAAAATATATGCCTATATTTTCTTATCTCATAATGCGTAAGAGACTAACTCAATCTAAATTACAGAAACTTACGGGATTATCGTCAGGTTTAATTTCTGAAGGAGTTAATCATTTAGTAAAAAAGGGCTTCATAAAAAATGAAAAAATAAGGGGCGTACGCAAGAGGTTTTATGTGATGCCCTCCATAGGCTATTCGAATTATTTAAAACAATATCAAAGATTCAAACTTATAAACAAATTAAAGAATAAAATCGAACGAGTATTTCAGGAAATGAATAAAAGAGAAAAGGAACTAAAACAATTAGATGGCTACGATATCATTTTTGAATGGCTAAAAGAAGCTTCGCAGTTATTTGTTATCGTGGAAGGTGGAATAAAAATATTTGAGAAAGCTCTCGATTATTTTAAAAATTCAAAACTTTAGGCTTAGATTTATGTAAAAATTCCAGGCATTTAATGTCAGCTTTTAAAAAAATAAAGAAAATAAAAATTAATTAAAAATTAGGAGCCATCAGCCTGCTTCTATCTTTTTCGCTTTTTTCTTATAGAACACAATCGTACCAACGAAAATTATGCCCATCACTATTAGCAAATCGTATCCTGGAATTATAAAACCTGGACCTCCATCTGCCGCTGCTTCTATGACATTGACCAATATTGCCGTTGAATCCCAAGAACAAGTGTTGCCATCGATGGTATAATAGATCCTACAAGAAAAATAATACACGCCTACTGGTAATAGACTTAGATTATTGAACACATAGTACGGCTTTAAACCGCTGTAGTTCCATTGCTCTTCTCCAGTTCCAACCATAATAGTCGCGTTTAAGGTGCCGTTTATGTAGATTTCTATCTTCGTCAAACTCACGCCGGTTTCTACAGTGACAGTCCAGTTAATAAGTACAGTCGTGTTCCCTACTTCAAACGCGGTTTTGGGATACTCTTCAGCCGTAATCGTGAGAGGTGCAATATTTCTTATTAAGACATCGCTAGAATCCTGTAAACCCATCCCATCCTCAATGAAGATTGAAACTTTCCAATCGCCGCTGTATAATGTGCTGTTATAGTAAGAAATTCCGTCAGAGATTTTCTCTCGAGAAATGCTGGAAGT
>JAHQWX010000373.1 GCA_029856375.1 Promethearchaeia archaeon
AATTCTTCTTCTTATAAAATTAAGAGTTTAAAAAAAGACCTAATTGAAGCAACCATAAATTTCTTCACATCGCGTATCGATTTAATGTGCTCAAAATAATTCAACATACTTTTTGGTTTAATAACATATCTTATATACCCCAATTTCTGAAATTTTTTTAATTCCTTAACCGTTAAATCACACATAGTGTCTTTTTTCTCTAAATGCTTTTTGTAGAAATCAAGGCTCCACTCGATTTTGGAAAGATTTATTCCAACTTTCCACTGATTAAACAATTCTGATCCTGGTAATGGCGTAAATATGAAGTAATGTATAAAATGAAAATCGAGAGAGCGGGCCAATCTTATAGTCTGGTGAGCAGTAAATCGATTTTCTCCCGGTAATCCCAAAATAAAGTAAGCGTAACAAATATAACCCAATTTTCTGGCTATTTTAATAACTCCCGGGACAATTGTTAAATCTAATTTTTTACCACAGAGATTCAAGATTTTTTGGGAACCGGATTCAACTGGAAAAGCTATTGCGTAAAAACCTGCTGCTCTCATTAGTTTCAATAAAGGTTCGTCTAATGAATCAATTCTTAACCCATTAGGACAAGCAATTCGTAGTTTAATTTTTGAATTAATAATTTTTCTGCAAAATTCAACGACTCTTTTCCTATGAATTGAGAAATTATCGTCCCAAATTTCGATCTCTTTAATTTTATATTTCTTTATGAAGTACTCAATTTCATTAATAACATTTTCAATCGATCTGAATCTTATTGATTTACCCCAAAAATGTGTTGAGGCGCAATAAGTACATTTAAACGGACACCCTCTAGATGTAATTATGGGTAAAACTGGTTTTTCCCCCATAAATACATCGGATCCTTGTTTAACATTTTGATATTTTTTAATATCAATTAATTCCCAAGCTGGAAATGGTATATCATCAAGATTTTTTATTGGTTCTCTTGGTTCGTTGATAACAATTTCATTATCGTCGTTTTTATAAGCTAAACCTTTAATTTTACTAATATCTTTTACTTCTGTAAGGTGTTGTACCAGCTCAACTATTGTTTCTTCTCCTTCTCCAATCACTGCATATTTTGCATTACATTCTTTCAAACTTAGACGAGGTAAAGAAGAAACATGGATTCCACCAATGACTTTTGGAATCCCATTAACGAGATTACATAATTTCTTCATTTCCTCGTAATAATAAGAAAGAGTAGTTATTCCGATTAAATCGGGTTTGAATTTATTGATAAATGTAATTATATCATCATTTTCAAGATTTAAAATGCCAAGATCTAATATTTTTACCAAATACCCATTTTTTTTTAAAACAGCTCCGAGATACGCTAATCCAAAGGGAAAACTTGCATCAACTATTTTAGAACTGACATTAGGGTGTATTAATAATATTTTAGGGCGTGTCATAAATTTATTTTCCTTTTAATGATGATGTCTTGAAATAATCACAAATCTTACTGCATATTATTTCTTTCGATATTACTTATAGTATTCAAATTTATAATATCTTTCTTATAAGTCAATATAACACCGAAGGCTACAAGAACTATTCCAAATATTTTTAGGAATGATTGAGGAAACACAGCTTGCCCCGAGAATAATATTATTATCTCCTCATTTAGTAATAGAACTCCAAAAATTATTGTTATCGTACTGCTTACAAGATTGATAATAGGTCCAACGATACTCAGTTTATCTTCGTAAAGTGATGTAGTTATTAGGAGAAACGCTAGACCATAAGAGAGCACAAACAAGATTGCAATAATTAAAAAAATCTCTGAAAATAGGATTTCTAATAGGACTTTATTGAAGATTGAACCGATGGCAAAATACAACGAAGCGATTAGAGCTATAAAAAAACTCTCTCTATTGACATTAATAACCCTTAAGATAATAAAAATTAAAAACCCTAAAACAAGAACAATCATGCCGGATACAAAAATTAATATTAAATCGTAATTTACATCGGATGCTTCGGGGAATAGAGAAATTATAATTGCTCCACCGATTAAAAAAAATAACCCTAACCATTCTTTTTTGCTAATTGATTCTTTTAATATTATTTTTCCGAAAAGAATCATGAAAACGATACTCAAATTGATTAAGGGTTTTACAGTTGAGATATCGAATAGGCTTAACGCAAATTGGTAAATAATGAAATCTGAGATAAATAATAAGGCACCAAGCATAATAATTGGAGATTTTAGTAGCTTTAACAAGAATTTTATTAGTTCTTTGTTTATTTTTATCCCTTCAAATCCCTCTATTTCAAGTTTATCAAGTCCTATTTTCATTAAGAGCGCTCCACCAGAATTCAGAAGAGCATATAATAACATTAAAAAAAAGAGCGATATTATTCTTCACTTCAATAGATAGATATTTACCTTTTAATTAAATAGGAGTTGTTTAGTTTTAATAATTCCATATAATATATATACTCATAATTAGTTTTAATTAAGAATAGGAAAAAAAGTCTAATGAGTTTTGAGGCAATTCAAACCTCAAAGTAATTTTTGATTTAATTAAAGAAAATATAAGGACTGGTGCAAGTTACATTTTAGTTTCATTAATTATTCCAATTAAAAACGAAAGAGAGAATATTCGAATTTTACTACCTTTAATCGTGGATGAAATTGAAAAAATCCGCGAAGTAGATGAAAAAGCGTTTCGATTTGAAATATTAATAATTGACGATTATAGTTCCGATAAACCAAACGAAATTATTGCAAATAATACTTATATAAATAAAAAAAATGATACTAAGAATCAAGATATTAAGTTAATTTTAACTAGAATTAACGCTTATTATAAAAAATCAGTAGGAAGAGCAATAAGGAAAGGGCTCGAAAGTTCAACAGGAGATTACATAATTACAATGGACGGTGATATGGCTCACGATCCAGAAAATATTTCTAGATGTA
>JAHQWX010000374.1 GCA_029856375.1 Promethearchaeia archaeon
CTTAGAATGGCTGTAGCAAAAGCTTCCAGACTACAACCGTTAGAGAAAAGTGAGGTGGAGGTAAATGCAACTGGTTTAGTTATCGGTGGAGGCGTAGCAGGAATGACAGCTGCACTAAATCTCGCAAATCAAGGATTTAGAATAATTTTAATTGAAAAAGAATCAGAATTAGGTGGAATGGTTAGATCTCTTAATAAAATATATCCAACTCACGAGGACGCTTCAAAAATATTAGAAATTAAAAACTTAGTGGAAAATCATCAAAAAATTAAGGTTATTACATCTGCGGTTCCAGTTAAAGTGGATGGATTTGTTGGAAATTATGTAGTTTCAATAAAGAAGAGAAACGACTCTTACGATATTAACACTGGTATTATTATAGTAGCAACTGGTGCGCAATCACTAAAACCCGAAGGTTTATATGGCTACAATGGGACAACGGTCATTACACAATTAGAATTAGAACAGCTATTAAAAGATGGTAAAGTAAATGCTAAAAATGTGGCAATGATTCAATGCGTTGGTGCGAGAATTGAAACAAGGAAGTATTGTTCTAATATCTGTTGTATGACGGCGTTAAAGAACGCCATGTTAATTAAAGAACTTAATCCCGATACAAACATAAACATTCTATTCCGCGATATCCAAACTCAAGGTACTACATACGAAAAATATTATAGAAAAGCAAGAGAGCAAGGCATAATTTTTATTAAATACAATCCAGAGAAAGTTCCTGTTGTAAAAGAAAAGAACATTGAAGTTTTTAATGAATATCTAAATCAAGATATTAGTATCCCTTATGATTTATTAGTTCTATCAACTCCACTGGTTGCAAACGAAGATTCAGAAGATCTAGCAAAAATGTTAAAAGTTCCATTAGAAGAGAATCATTTCTTCTTAGAAGCGCATGTGAAATTAAGACCGGTAGATTTTGCAACAGATGGAGTGTTTGTATGTGGATCTGCGCATTGGCCTGCAGATATTGCTGAAAGTATATCACAAGGATATGCTGCAGCTTCTAGAGCTAGTACCATCATATCTAAGGATGTCTTAGAAGTAGAAGGTGCAATTGCAGAAGTTGATAGGGAATTATGTGTAGGGTGTGGAATTTGTATAAAAGTTTGTCCTTATAATGCTATAAGTAAAGACGAAGAGGGTCTCGCGCATGTTACAGCAGCTGTCTGTAAAGGTTGTGGATTATGTGGAGCTACATGTCCTGAAAAAGCAATTACGAACTATCATTTCACATCGGATCAAATAATATCTCAAATTTATGCGTGTGGAGGTAAATAAAGATATGAGTTTTGAACCAAAAATTTTAGGATTTTTATGCAACTGGTGTTCTTACGCTGGAGCAGATCTTGCAGGCGTTAGTAGAATTCAATATCCCCCTAATATCAGAGTTATTAGAGTAATGTGTAGTGGTAGAGTAGATCCCGTATTCGTACTTGAAGGATTACTCATAGGATTAGATGGAGTAATTGTCATGGGTTGCCACTTAGGCGATTGCCACTACATTGATGGAAATTATGAAGAGAAAAACAAAATTGATTTACTTACAATAGCGTTAGAAATGATTGGTCTTGCAGATAGATTTCGACTTGAATGGGTTTCTGCTTCAGAAGGAGTAAGATTCGGACAGGTAGTTACAGAATTTACCGAACAAATTAAGAAAGTAGGACCATCTCCACTGAGTGGATCAAATCCCGATTTAAAACTGAGAGACGATTTAGAAGCGTTAAAAAGAACTTTTGATGATATTAGATTGCGGGCACTCGTTGGGAGACAGCGAACAATTACCGAATTTGGTAATGTTTATGATAAATTGATTGAAACGGAAAGATACGACTCTGAAATTGACGAAGCTCTGAAATCTGAAATTATGAGGAACAAGATTTTAATGAAACTCGAAAAGGACTCTCTATCTGTGAAAGAATTATCAAAATTATTAGATATTGACTCAAATGTAATTTTAAAACAAATTATTGCATTAAAAGCAAAAAATCTGATAGATTTCGATAGAATTGATGAAATTACACCATATTACCATGCAATATAGGAGGAATGAGAAATGGATAAAGTTGGAGCTGTTTTAGTTGTAGGAGCGGGTATCGGCGGAAGTCAAGCTTCGTTAGATTTAGCTGAATCTGGTTATAAAGTTTATCTTACTGAATCCACGACGAGTATTGGTGGTGTCATGGCTCAATTAGATAAGACTTTCCCAACAAACGATTGTGCGATGTGTATAGTATCTCCAAAATTAGTGGAAACTGGAAGACATCATAACATCGATCTCGTAATTAATGCAGATATTAAAGAATTTAGTGGAGAACCTGGTAATTTCAATGTTAAATTAGTGAAAAGAGCTTTACATGTTAATCAAGAAAAATGCACCGGATGTGGAGTGTGTGCTTCGAGATGTCCTATAGAGGCAATTGATATTTTCAATGAAGGTTTATCTATGTGTAAAGCTACATCAGTTAAATATCCACAAGCGGTTCCTTTAGTATTTGCAATAGATTTAAATAGATGTATAGGATGCGGCGTTTGCGAGGGAGTATGTAAAGCAGGAGCAGTAGAATACGATCAAGAAGATACAGAAATTGAAATTAATGTTGGTTCCGTTATTCTAGCACCCGGATTCGACGAATTTGAGCCTGATTCAATAAAGGAATATGGATATGGAAAATATCAGAATGTTGTTACGAGCATCGAGTTCGAACGAATTTTGAGTGCGAGCGGTCCTTTTGCGGGTAAAGTGTTGCGTCTATCTGATGGCGACATACCGAGAAAAATCGCATTTCTACAATGCGTTGGATCAAGGGATTTAAAACGAGGACAACCGTATTGCTCCTCAGTATGTTGTATGTACACTGCAAAAGAAGCAGTTATAGCAAAAGAACATTTTGAGGTGATTAATCCTACAATATTTTGCAT
>JAHQWX010000375.1 GCA_029856375.1 Promethearchaeia archaeon
AAGAAACGATTTACGCTTTATTGTATTCCTAAAGGATTCTAAAATTCGTAAATGTTCGTCCACTTGAGAGAATTCTAATTTTTCTCTTACCGTAAAGGCCATTATCCACATTGTCACAAGTTGAATTAATGCTAAGAAGACCGCAAAATAAACGAATAATTCTCTATTTGTATCCTCTAAAATGTTCGCTGGAATAAGTAACGAAATAAGTACGCTAATTATACCAAATAACATTACAAAAGCTTGAATATTGGCGCGTTCTCTATTATCCATGCTCATTTCTTGACCTAGCGCGATAAAAGCAATATTGGTTGCGTTATAAAAGATATCAAAAGTTATCATCGTCAAAAATAACCAGATAAATACACCGATCTCCCCAATTTGCTCTTTAGAGGGACTTAACCACACCAATATGAAAGAAATTGCTAAAAAAGGAGCGAGATATTTTAAGTAAGGAATCCTCCGTCCTTTGCTGGTCCTCGTTTTATCGGAGATCCACCCAAATAATACTCCATTAAACGCGTTCAGTATGCTATATACAATGAAAGCCCACAAAATATAATCTGTTGGAAGGAGTAATTTCTCTCTATAGAAAATAATTACCGAGTTTAAAAATACTGTAAATATCGTGTAAGAACCGAAAGAACTTAAACCATAAATGAGTTTGGTTTTCAGATTTACCTTATCCTCCATCGCGATACTATTTTGGTTATCTAACTTCGTCATACTAAATACAATGAAAATATAAAATACTTTGAATAACTAAATTTTGATAAATAGTTAAATTGAAGAATTTAAAAAGACTAAGGAAAAATTGATTGCATTGTGTTAAATCGCTTTGAATTATTATGGAGCTTAATAATAGGTGGAGTCGTCTTTTTTGTTGGTTTAAGAATTCTGAAGTATATTAGAAAAGAAAAACTACCTAAGGGCTCTATTCTAATAGAAAAGATTGAATCCGACGAAGCCCTTCAAAGTCCTGGAAAGCGATGGTCCCAAATAGGAGTATCCTTGCCGCTTACGCTTAATATGATCCTTGAATTTATTGTAATTTTTCTCTGCATTTTCGACCTTTGGAACGCAATGTCGCAGATTATTGCGATTAATTTTCCCGCGTGGGTAAATTGGTTTGGAATGATCGGACTTTACTCGTGTATACCTTTAGATCTCGCTAATTTTTATTATAATGTTAATTTTACTCGACTTTACAAGCAAATAGAAGGAAAATATGTACTCGCAACTGGAGGCCCATATAGATATGTACGACATCCTATGTATGTAGGAGGAGTGCTCGAAGTTATGATGTTTTTTATTACAACAGGTATTTATATAATACTTTTCTATCTAATATTTTTACTTCTTGCTCTCCCTTATCAAGCTAAGGGGGAAGAAAAGCTATTAAAAGCGATATTTGGCGATTTATACGACGAATACATTAGTAAAACTGGAAGATTTTTTCCAAAATTCTGATAATTAATGCCCACCCGGTTTTAGAATCATAGTCCAAGCCCGAGCGTGTTTTGGGATGTTGCTTCTTTGACAGTCCGGATTAATGTTTCCTTGTTCCACCGCAAAATAATAGGCCATCACTTGGATAATAGGAACCACATATAGCCCGAACAAATTTTCTTCTTCAATTGGCGTTCTTACCACATAATCCATTAATGGCGCGATTTTATCCTCTCCATCGGGCAAAATTGCTATGCACGGAGTTTTTATGTACATTGTGAATTTTGCGACTTGCTCGAACCATTTTTCCGCTCGATTTTTAGGGTATAATAAAATGGTTAGTATTTTCTCGTCCGTTAAACCTATAGCGCCGTGTAAATGTCTGGTCGGTTCCATTGATTTAGTGGGAATGTGCGCCATCTCTTCGAATTTAAGCTCCATTTCTTCTGCGGTCCCAAAATTAGGACCCGTTCCTACGATTATTATGCTTCGTACTTTATGATAATATTTCGCAATACTTCTACATCGTGCGTCAAACGACTCCCATCTTTCGGTCATTAAATCGGGAATTTTATATAGCTGCTCCTTTAATCCTTTTAAGTCAATCCCCTCCACTCCTTTTTTCTCTCCAAGGACCAGCGCGAATATAAGGCTAGCTGCCAAGCGAGTCGCATAGTGAAAAGTATCGCTTCCACCAGTATCGAAACCACCCGCGCACGCGATCGTATCGTCGCATTCTTTAGTTATTGGGCTTCCAGCTACTGAAGTAATCGCTACGCAATATGCACCTTGATCGTGCATTTTTTTAGTCGCAGCAATTGTGTCTTCTGTGCTTCCACTACCGCTGTACGCGAACAAAGCTGTCTGCTTGAAGTCGTACGGTTTCTCTGTCGTGAGAAGTTCTACGGAATCCCGACCTTCGGAAGAAATTCGAGCCCACTCCCAAAACGCGGACGACGCCGCATACGCGATAAATACGGATGTTCCCATTCCAATTCCAACAATGTGCTTAATATCTCTCTTGATAAACTCTTCTGCGACTTTTTCAACTTGCGAGACAACCACTTCGAGCGTCTTTTTAATCGCTACTGGTTCAGTTTTGATGTCGTGATAAACGTTAAACGGGTGTTCTGTTTTCGGTTCCGAACCCAAAGCGTGGTACATAATAGGAGATTCGGTCGTGCCTTCGATGCGTCCGACTGGATCGTCTTCTACAAAGTCGAATTTTTTCCTATCTTTGTATTCCAGAACCTTATCTTCTTGATTTTTCATAAATAATAACCAACCTTTTAAACTTTAAAACAAATTCATATCTCAATAACTACTTTTAATATTTCCTAAAATAATAAAATTGGTTTTAGAATTGACCGAAGAAGTAAAAAGTAAAACTTACTCTACTAAAGAACGAATCTTGTTTGGTATTAGCGCAATCCCAGATCAAATGACATATCAAGCGTTTAATCTCTTCGTTTTCACATACTAT
>JAHQWX010000376.1 GCA_029856375.1 Promethearchaeia archaeon
GGGCGAATAGTATGTCCCTTCGCTGGGTCCTTCAGTACCATCGTCTATGACTTCGCCGTAAACCATTCCTTCCTTCTCAATGTTTCGAACATAGCGCATATCTTCTAATATTTCGGTGATAGGCATGCTCTCAAGCCCAAAGGCGTTTAAGAACTCCACAAGCTCGTCTCCCTGATCGATTGACTTAATCACGCACCTATGGTAGCCTGCGTCTCTCTGTAATCGAAGTTGTAAGTCTTGCGCTACTCGCGAACTGATAAAACGCTTACGAACCGGCGACCGAGAACCTTTCCAAATGAAGATTCGCCTCATATCTTCTCTGATAATCACGAATACTTGGTCGGGATTTAAAATGCTACCCAATTCGTCCATCTCAATGTCGATTTCCTGGCTTTCGCCGCTGTCAAGCAACTCAAAAACCATAAATTCCCTAAATTCGCTCATCGCAGATCGATTGTATTTGTTAAATCTATTTCAATTAGTCTTATTTTATTTATATAAAAAACCAGTTATTTAATTATTGGTATCATTCTTGGATAACAAAATCATTTTACAATTCGTTTCATACCTTTTTTTTTTATAAATTCCTATTATTTCGTTTCAAGAAATGATATTCGAATATTTTGTAATCTTCTTCGGACTGCTCTTAATATCGGGAGTTTTTAGATTTTATAATTTTATATTTTAGTATATCATTCTTGATTCTCGAAGAAATTGGGAAATTTTGTTTCTATATAGTGTAAAAACCTCTGCGAGCAGTCGGAAGACAAAAAAAGAGGTATATTAATTTTTATGAAATGTTTCATCGCGTTTGAACATCCTTCCCCCAATAAAATCTCTATATTATTGCAAATAAATTTGATAAAAACTTCTGGAGCGGTTTTCCAACCCATAATATCCTCCATAATGTGTTTTAGGTATTTTTGACGAATTAAGGGCATGTCTGGTCTCTTACCAATTTTATTTTTTGTTAATATTTTTAAGATATTTAGCACAATTTTTTGCATCTCGAAATAAACTTGGATACAGTTCATTTCCTCCGATGGATTTACCAGCTTTGACATTCTCATTTGATTTATCGAGTATCTCCACCACTCTTTAACCAAGAATTCTGTTCCATATTTTTCCTTATATTTTTCAATATTATTGTAAATTTCAGAACCAGGATAGAGCATGAATTTGGAGAAAGATGGAATGATAAAGCTCTTGTTTCCCATTAAATTTTTTGTGTATTCAAAGGTCTCACTAAGAGTTTCATGCGTTTCTCCCGGATGCCCCAGTAAAATGTTTAATACGCAGTATATTTTGTTATGCTCAAGTTTTTGAGCAATGGCTCTCATTTTATCCAAAAATTTTTTAGGTTCTTTCGTTTTGTTCATAATTTGAAGCATCTCAGGGGCACCGCTTTCAAATCCAAAGGATAAATGAAATTGTAGTTTTTTTAAAAGGGGAATTTCAAAATCGGGTTTAAAAGTATCAATTCTTAACTCTGCCCAATAGGCTTGATTCGGAGCGAGTTTAATCAAATTATTGTATAATTCCTTTCTATATTCGGGAGTTCCAAAAAGCGGATCGCAAATCATTATTTCATAATTTAGACTTTCTCGATTTTGGAAACGATTGTTAATGTTTATTAATTCTTTTACGGCCATATCAATTGATAATTTTCGCCACGATCTATGAGCTATAGTTAGCTGGTTGTCGGGATCAACTCAAAAAGCGCACCTAAAGGGACAGCCTCGACTTAAAAAAACTGGAAACATCACAAGATTATTAGAACTCGGTTTTCTTATGAAATTGAGTGTTTCTGCAAACTTCCAATCGGTACATACGAAATCTTCAACGCTAACGGGTTCGCAATATATAATCTGAGTTTTTTGAGGTTTAGAATAACCACCTTCTATCTTGGTTATTAATTTAACAAATTCAATTTCGGCTTCCCCCGAAAAAACAAAGTCAAATGGAGAATTTTGATATAAAAAGTCGTTTGGCATTATGGTTGGGTGATAACCTCCCACAAGGACAATAGCTTCTGGATTATTTTTCTTAATTTTATTGGCTAAATAAATAGTATCAAGATAGTAATTACTTGTGAAGCAACTAATCCCGAAATATCGATAATTACTATATTCCTCCAAGATTTGGGAAGTTACCTCGTCTCTACTAGCAATATCGAATTTATGCGATAAATCGAGAATTTCTGGTTTAAATTTGGAATGTTTGGTGAGATGCGTAGCAAGAATTAGAAGCTGAGTTGGGACTGTATTGGGCATCGTAAATTCTGGTGTATACGAATCCATTGGATTTATTAGAACTATTTTCTCAGAGACTTATTTTCCCCTCGAATGCGAAATAATACTATTAAGTTAATTTTATATCATTATGAATAATTAAAACTTCGAATTTTTTCTCTTTAAAAATCAATATTACACATTTTCCTGGATGAAAACATCAGTAAATGTTAAAACTTCTTCGAATGCTAAAATCAAAAAGACGATTGAATAAAAAAATATAAATGATATTTTAACATTAAATAATTTGAGAATACGATATTTTAAGCAGGGTTTCGGTGAATTTCAACAAATATCTTATGGTATCAAGCGATTTTAAATTCCACATTTTTACAAACATTAGCTGTGCATGCGCTTGGGCTTCGCGCTCGTCCCAAGTTATTTTATCTTCTCGATTGAAATTTCTTTGATTCAACTCAGATTTTAAGTAAAAATTCCGTTGAACCTCGAAACACTCCTCTACTATTCTTTTTAACGCTTCCCAAAAATCTTCCTTTCGATTTTCCTTTACGATGTAACGAGCGTAATACAATATGTAAATTTCGTATTCTTTGACGCTCCACTTAGGTTCCTTGCCCCTAAAAAGATTTATAAATTCTTGGTCGAGCGAGAACTTAGTAAGATTCCTCGAGAATT
>JAHQWX010000377.1 GCA_029856375.1 Promethearchaeia archaeon
ACATTTTTCCTCTCTTGAAAACTGTCATCAATAAATATCGAATCTTTTTCAGTTATATATTTGGACTTAGAATCAATTATTTCAATCGAAATTATTTTATCAAATAAACCTTCGTAAATTTTATGCTTTTTCAAAGTTTCTAAGACTTTTCCTCTGTGTTTCGTTAATAATATAATTTTCTTCCTTTGGTTGACGCATTGGTATAAAAATCTGACGATTAGCATATTTATCTCGTCTTTAAATACTAAAGTGTCGTCTAAATCTAAATAAATCGTATTATATGTAAGAGAAATCTTATATCGATTTTCTAACGCTCGGTCTATTACCACATCATAGGTATTGGTTAATATCGATATATCCACTCTATCATGCTCGTAAATGCTTAATAATGCGAAATTTACGCCCAAAACGCGATTAATCGCCATAGTCCCCGCAACTCTTGGTCCAATCTCCATCAATTTTAAATCTCCGTTGATGTCTTGCTTTAATTGAAAAAACCAAGCGCCGTGAAATGTAAGTTTGCTTGATATTTTCTCTGCAAATTCTCGAAACTTACTTTTTTTGATTAAAACAGAATTAACTGAAATACCATTTCTTATTCTAACTCGTTCCCTTCCGCCACAAAATAACAATCCTTTTTCTCTATCGGTAAAGCAATCTATAGTATATTCCTTTCCAGGCAGATGCTCTAACATTAAAAGGTTCTCTGACTTCTCCTTTAGGACCTTTAGCTCTTCTAAATTATTAACTATATAGGTATCTTTTGAGCCCTGCCCTTTATCAGGTTTTAAAAAAACCGGAAAACTTTTAACCTCAGTTATATCGTTATATAAATGAGGAACTGGTATTATTCCTCTGAATAAATTATAGGTTTTTGATTTAGATCTTGTAACGAGACAGGTTTCAAGCGGTGAGGATATAACATCACATTTTAGAGCTCCTTGATTTTCTGCTAAAGCTACGATTATATCATCATAAGCTGGGAAAATATAATCTATTTTATTATCTTCAATAATATTATTCAAAACTTTAAGCCAATCTTTCTCATATATTGATGGAATTGTGAAATGCTTCTTAAAATGAAAAGGTGCAGGATTTGAGACATCACTTCCACCAGAAAATATTTCAATATCTTTAATGTATCTAAGAGATTTATTAATTTCTAAACCAATTTCTGTCCCACCGGGGAAAATCAAAACCCTCTTCATTTTCATTGTGTAATTAATTAAGTCTTTTTTAAATTTTTTAAAATTTTTGATATATTAGAAATAACTTCTTCAGATAATTCTCCATATATCGGAAGACATAATATCTCGTTTGCGACCTTTTTAGCGTTTGGTATGTTATTCTGGTCCTCACTAGAATAGAATTTATAGTCTGTACATAAAGGATAGAAATATTTACGAGTGAAAACATTATATTTTTTCATTTCCTCATATACTTGATCTCGACTCATCTTAAACGTTTCAGTATCAATTAATATAGGATAATATTGATAATTGTATTTAACGTCCTTTTTTCTATCTAATAATCTAATTCCTTCCACATCCTTGAGATTGCTCGTATAGACTTCGCTCAATTTTTTCCGAATTCTAATTTCTTCATCTACTAAAGAAAGGGTCAATAAACCAATAGCTGCCTGTAATTCATTCATCTTTGCATTTGTACCAGGAAGAAGGACGGTTTCTTCATCACGGATTCCAAAGTTTTTTAATAAATACAATTTATCCTTCAAATCATCGTCATTATAAGTTAGCGCACCCCCCTCAATCGTATGAAATATTTTAGTTGCATGAAAACTAAACATACTAATGTCTCCAAAGGTGCCGATCGGTTTTTCTTTGTAATCCACGCCGAAACAGTGAGCAGCGTCATACATCACTTTCAAATCATTTTTTTTTGCGATTTGTTCAATTTTTTCAACATCACAAGGATTTCCAAAAACATGAACTGGCATTATTGCTGATGTCTTTGAAGTGATTAAATCTTCAATCTTATCTGCAGCTAGATTGAAATCGTTTAAATTTATGTCGCAATAAATTGGAGTTATATTATTTAGATAAAGTGAGTGGCTTGTTGCTGGAAAAGTAAAAGGAGTTGTAATAACTTCACCCGTTAACTCTAATACTTGTATCGCCAATTGCAACGCAATTGTTCCATTACAAAAAAGAGAAAGATTCCTAACTTTAAGGTATTTCTTTAATTCCTCTTCTAAGGCTCTATGTTGGTCTCCGAAATTGGTTAACCATTTAGAATTCCAAATTTCAACAATCTTCTTATTTACATCTTTTAAATCTGGTAAAACTGGTCGAATTATGTATATAGGTTCCTTAAATGGTTTAATTTCTTTCAATTAATAAGACCAATTCCATATCAATTAACCTTTTATATATTTAATATAATTTAATAAATTTCCTAATCCAATTTTCATTTTTTTATAAATTCTATTAAATCTGATGCAATCTGTTTTGTTGGAGAATAATTTTCTTTGCTAAATAGAAAGAGACTTAAGTTTTTCTCTATTTTTTTCTTATAATTCTTAAGCGATTCTGGATTGCATAAAAGCTCGTTTAACTTTTTATAAAGTTGTTCTTCATTATAAACCTTGATGATATAATTCTTATCATTATATACATGTTTTCCAGAGTATGTTACTCTCTTATTTATAAAGTCTAAACAAATAATTGGCGTGCCAATCGACATTGAATCGAGAATTGTTACCGAATCTTGAGTTAACAAAATATCTGATGAGTTTATTATGTCAAAAATATTTACATCTTTAACAACGATACCTTTATATCTTAGCTCTTTAAGAATTCTTTTTTGAATATTTCCACTCTCTCTAGGATGTAATTTAATAATGAATTGAATACCATCAAGTCTCATTAAAGCGTTTATAACATTTGTCAATAAAACTCTATTAGA
>JAHQWX010000378.1 GCA_029856375.1 Promethearchaeia archaeon
CATCGATTGTTGAGATTATTACCAAAGAAATTGGCTTGGAGGAGAACGATCCTCGCGATTTGACGATTACTGGCGGTCTTCCATATTTCGGAGGTCCCTGGAGTAGTTATTCAATGCATTCTATTGTGTCTGCAGTTGAATTAATTCGCAAGAATCCATCTTTTAATATCATGGTCGTGGCAAATGGAGGCTATAATACAAAACAATCGTTCGGTATTTATGGTACTAAACCACCCGCTCAAGCATGGGGAGAACGGGACGATTCAGCTGTACAGGAAAAAATCTACGCAGATTCTTTACCTAATCCAATTGAAAAAGCTAGTGGAAAATTAAGAATTGATGCCTACACTATCTATTACGATAGAGAAGGAGTTCCCAAACGGGGAATAGCTATAGGAACTCTTGAAAATAGGACTCACACTTTCGCATTTATTGAGGCAAAGGCTGATATATTGCTGGAATTAGAAAAACAAGAGTTGGTTGGACAAACTTTTACCGTTCGTTACAATCCAGAGATAGAACGAAATGTTTTAGAAATTCGATAATTTATGCCAACCATTCAATTACACCGTCTTGATCGTAATTTCCCCATTTAGCAACTGCCTCCCTTTGAGCGATAATATTTTCTTTAGGAGTTCTTAATGCACGATTGCTTCCGTATTCCGAAATTGCCAAACCTCCCTCGTTGTTGCCTATTTCTTGAATGTAATATTTAATTTCGTTTTCGATATCTTCGGGTGTACCGTTCACATATGTCGTCTGAATATTCGATGAAAGCCAAAAGGCGACCTTTCGCTTGTTCGCAAAATGCTTAAAATTTTCTACTCCCACCATGTTGGGGGAATCAAACTGAAATACATCAACTCCTGCTTCTGAGATGTCTTGCATTAACTCGAATATTTGTCCACAAGAATGAAGTATAAAATCCATATATAGATCGTGGGTTAATTTTATAATATCGCTATAAGGTTTCTTGAAAATTTTTTTAAAAATTCTTGGACTGATAAAAGGAGATTTCTGTGTCCCCATATCGTCGGCAACCATGATTGAATCAAGCTCCGGGCAATTTTCTTTCATATTTTCAATTTGGGTTATAAAAAAAGGTGAGATAATCTCAACTAGTTTCTTTACCTTATTTTCATTTCGCGCAAAATCAATCAGGAGATTATTAAATCCCCTTATTTGAGAGCATAAATTAAAAAATCCATTTGCGCCCAATGATCCTATTGAATATCTCTTCCGACCTATAAATCTCCAAGCTCTATTTCTAATTAAACGGTACCTTTCCTGATTTGAAGCGTTGGGTATTTGAAATTCTTCTAATTTGTCCCAATTTTGTTGAAGGAATCCTAAATGTGGGTGCCCTTTAGAGATGTCGTGGCTTTTCGCCCCTAAATTGTCCCAAATATTCCCCCATTCGTCTATACTTTTGTGAGGATAATTCCACCAATCTTTTGGATACTCTGCCTTTATTCGGTATTCTTTTTTCCAATTATACATGATTACTCTATAAGCTGGATTCGCAATTGTTTCTACGCCCCCTAAAACATGTGGAGGAAAATTAGTTGGTTGCCACGATTTTGGTTCCATTGGAGACATGGGAAAAAAATCAGATTTTAAACTTAAATACGCTACCGGGATTTTATCGGGTTTATTGAAGTGAAACGCTCTCTTTACTCTCTCCTTGCTTTTCATAGTTTCTGATTTCCTTTTTTAGAATTAATCAATCGTCAATCATTCGTTTATGACCTTCGGGGCACTCTGCATAAGTGCAGTCGTAGAATCCATCATCATACTCTTCATAAGCGTTGAAATGTTCCCAGCAATATACTTTATCGCATTTAGGACAATAGGCGTCCAATCCTTCTTCTAAAATAGAACTGCTTTCGAGAAAGTTATGGAGTTCAGCAATGTTATCATCTTCTAACAAACTGAAAACCTTGTTCGCGTACTTTAAATTGAGAGATGTTTGGTGTGTGATTCCCGTGTACAGCAAACCCTCTTTTGTAAACAAATCTGTGGTCCCAATTCGAAAGTTAACGCATATTTTACTGCAGACGCTACAGGGTATTTCGTATTCTTGATCACTAATTTTAATAATCCTTTTCTCTGGTTTCTCTAATATCACTTCTGGAGTCAATTCCCTTAATTCAGTTAGAATCGGGTCATAGCATTTATTAAAAATTTTTGATAGTGACTTATCTAGTTTATCCAAATATTTATCTTCAAGCGCTCTCAATTCGCTTGAAACTTGAGTAAATTTTCTCTTTGCTAAGTATAAGTAAGAATTGCACGATTCGATATACTTTTCCTTCCCCTCAGAGACGGCCCTGAGCATTTCCCATGCAGAAACAATTGAAAAATAGCACTCCTTTACATCAGTTTTCCATGGACCGTACGAAGATTGACTTGATTCAGTATCTGACTCATAAAATCTAATAATTTCGTCCTTTAAATCTTCCAATTCTTGAATTGAATCGCGAATTTTCCAAATTCTTTCTTGCGTTGCTCGCTTGTCGTTAATAGACATTTTAACTTATTCAATTTCAATATATTTCTTAAGTATAAGAATGTCCATTTCTGCGTTTAACCAGCATAATTCGTCGTAAGTACAAGATGTCTTAAAAATCTCTTCAGATTTTAGCTTTATATCATTATCTGAAACATCTTTACGGCCTTGTTGCGCCATTATAATTTTTTCTGCTAGCAACCAGCATAACTCATCGTAATTAAAACCCTCGCGAGATAGAAAATAAGCAGCAAGCCGAATATCTTCTTCTAATCCAATCTTTTCTTCTTCAGGCTCTTCTGCCCGTTCTTCGAGCTCAGTTTCTTCTACCCAACCTGCGAGCTCTAGTTCTTTTTCTTCTTTGCACTCAGCCTCTTTCTCCAAAGCGCCTATTGCCATTTGTATTTTACGCTCA
>JAHQWX010000379.1 GCA_029856375.1 Promethearchaeia archaeon
AACCTTCCAGAATAAAATGTGCTGATTGCATCTTTACTTCTTAACAAACCGGTGGTATGTTGGTAAAAGATTCCAAAAATATCGTTCTCAACAATTAAATCACTGTATCGTTGCTCGTTAAACTCTGGATTATTAAAAATTAACTTTAGAGGCTTAAACTCTGGTTCGATTTCGCCCGATTCTTCAAAGCTTATTATAAATTGATAACACAATATTGCTTGTATCACTTCAAATCCTTCTCATTGGATCTATCTTTATTAAAGTATTTGATTATTTAATTATATTAATAATTTACCGTAGAATAATTATTATAACCAATTTGTAATTATATTATTTACGAACTAATGTTTTAATGTATAAATGTAGTATTTGAGGCGAGATTGATTTGAAAAAAATACTCGATAAAAGTTATAGGAAGAGATTAATTCCTATTTGTTTAATCTTTTTAGTTGCCCTTAATTGCATGGGCTTCAGCTTATTGCTTAATAAATTTGTCGTTGTTAATGACAGTTTTGAAAATAATAATTTTAACGACAATTATTTAAGGTCACAAGGTATAGTAAAAGATTTTTACTCAAAAGAGTGGCTCACGAATGGGAACTTTACAGATACCACCAATCCGTGGGATAATGTGACAAGTGGCGATCTAACAGATATTAACGCTACATCAAGCCCCGACGCAGCTAATTTCGAATTAATAGGAGAAGTGTTTGAAAGAGAAGTGATACTCGATACCGCTCATCAAGGAGATTGGGAAGCGTTTAATAAAAGTGAATTAACTATTGAACCCAATGGAGGTTATGGAGTCGACGATGATGGTGCGTATTGCAGTCACGATTGGAACGAAGATAGCGGGGGGCAGCCATATAACACGCCAAGAATGCATTGGAAAACCGTTGTCAACATGTCTCACGATATGACTGATTATGAAATTACTAATATCTCTTTTCGAGCGGTTATTAACGCAACTGTCAATTGGGATGTTGATACGCCCGGTGATTCTGACGCTAGGTGGAATACTCCATCTAACTATTCATTAAATCAACATGTAATTTACGATTACGCGCAATTTGAAGTGGAAGTATCCGATTTAGACATTTCAGTTTTAAATTCTCACAGAATTGCATTTAATCAAACAAGCGATTTAGGAAACGAGGGTCCGCCATCGAACTATAAAATGGAAAAAGATATTGAAACTTATAGTGAAGAAGACATAATCGATTCCTTAACAAGCGTTTTAGAGAAAGATGAAGGTCATGATAATTTTACTTTAGTTTTAATGATTTATATGTACTGCGAGGATAATTATGGTGGAAATGATCGAGACCAATGGGAGGATATGCGGTTCAAATACGTGAATTTAACTTTTACTTACCAAAAAAGAATAGACGCGGGTAGTTATGTGCAATGGAATCAAACCGGTAATAAGATTTCGGGGGACGATGTAGATATAGAAAACGCAACCTTGAATTTCAAATATAAAATTAACGAGTCAAGCTGGCCCGAAGAATCTCCAAACTCAGAAATTAGGGTTTTAATTAACGATAGAGTTCATACAGAAACCGTTAAGATGAGTTCTGCCAATGATTCTTTTCAATACGCGAAAGCTGGTGGGTTCGATGTCACGCAATTAATTTTAACTAATATTAACATAACCGCAGCGATCCGATTATATATTGCAGATACTTTCAATTTAAATCGAACGATAAATGTAACTATCGACGAAGTGTCTCTAATAATAACTTATTATGTTTCTACAGTGGAAATTGAAACTGAATACGATTTATTTTTAAACGGTATAGATAAAACGCTACCAAGGTCAACGATAGTTACTTTAGGCGATTTGGTGAATGTTACATTGAAATATACCAATACATCGGACGAATTTATTCACAACGCAAATGTGTCGGTTACATATT
Organism: Promethearchaeia archaeon; assembly: GCA_029856375.1. Taxonomy (GTDB): domain Archaea; phylum Asgardarchaeota; class Lokiarchaeia; order Sigyniarchaeales; family SOKP01; genus 6H3-1. Next base: position 1,920 of record JAHQWX010000379.1, read on the forward strand.
CAGAGGGAACTTTTGATTTAGATTATAACGCTGGGCTAGAATATTATAACATCACAATAGATACAAGTAATTTTGATGTGGGGGATAACTTCATATTCATTACAGCGGATAAGAAATATTACGAGGAACTAGATATTACCGTGGATATTATCGTCCGCGAAAAAGATGCTCAAATAGACGAAATCTATATAAATCAAACGCTTACCAATACATTCCATTTTCCATACGGCAGTTTCTTGAATATCACAGCGAGGTACGAAGAAGTTTCCTCTGGAAATTTCATTACTGGTGCCACTATGAAATTATTGAACGGATCTCAAGAATTGGGAGAGTTTGACGAGAATCCATCCTATTACAACTTTACTATCGATACTACTATTTTAGGAAACGAATCTATAACGTTAATTATCGCCGCGGATGTTGAAAATTTCACTGCTGCCTTCGCTAACATTATTCTGGTTATACAAGAACGGGGTACAATTATTGACAATGTTCAATTAAATGGAACCGAAAGAATAACAATGTCAGTTCCTTACGGACACCTTGTGAACATTACAGCAAGATACGAGGATTTAGAAACAGGAGATTACATCGAAAACTCAGATGTTAAGCTATTGAACGGTTCTGATGATTTGTATTCTTTCGATGAACAGCAAGCGTTGGAATTTTACAACTTGACAGTAAATAGTACGGATCTCGGAATAGGATCTAATTCTTTTACTATTTTAATACCAAAATTTTTTTCTAAAAAATATTGAGCTTCTTCTCGATTAACATAATGATGTTTAGGAACCTTTGAAGGTTGTTTTCTTCGATATCTTACCCTCATACCAGATCGTGTAATTCTTCCCATGATATCAAGTCCCCAGATTCCTATATCTTGATCATAATCGATTCCTGGTATACTAATATGATCAGAAATGCCAAAACCAAAGTTTCCGTAATTATCAAATGACTTTCTTAACAGTTTATTATTATTGACTATTATGATTTTCTTAAGTAAT
>JAHQWX010000380.1 GCA_029856375.1 Promethearchaeia archaeon
TGGTATCTTTGGTGGAATAAATTACCAGAAGACGAGAAAGCGGAGTTTAGAAACAGAGAGAAGGAAGAGAAACACCGCCGAAGAAACGCGGCAGGTGGTGGGGGCTTTAGTTTCTTTATGTACATCGCGTATTCTATTTACATATACGCCAACGGAGCTTTTTTCACCTCGTTTAACACCTATCCTTACACGTTTTGGGTCTACGCGTGGTTCCTGACTTTAGCCTGGCTGCTCATAATATTTGGCATTCCCATCGCGATAATTCTAGTCATCGTGTATTTCGCGTATTGGCGTAAAAAGTAGGATTGTAGCGTTATTAAGTCAAAAAACGATAAAACTCAAACCTTTTTTTTTATTTTAATTGGGAAAGATGGTCTTCGTTTTATTTCCAAGTTCCTTAGGTCAATTATAATTCTAAAAAAAAGAAAAAAATTATTGAATTATTTATTTTCGTCCGCGCGTCTCTTATTTGAGAAGAGGTTTTATAATTTCTTCTTGCTGGAGAATCGAAAGTAATGTAAAAGCGAATTCTGGAACGACTATAAGAACATTAGTTATTGTATAAATACCCAGCAACGGAGCGTTCACAATTACAACTATCATCACAACTAATTGCCAAACGATTTCCATCATCATCTTTACTTGCACTTCCGACCATTCTCTTTTCCTTAACGCAAGAATAGTCCCAACTGTTAATGCTGCTACAGCAGCTCCTATCATTTGGCTAAGCGCTCCCGCTTCGTCGGTATAGGTTACCCCAAATATCGAAAGAGAAACTGTGGGTATCCAGAATAGTAGCGTGAAAATAATTCCGTAAATTAATTGGATGTAGAAAGTAATTTTTGTAAATTTCAAAATCTCATCTAGCATTTTTATCACCTATTAGAAATTAATTTTACTCGATTTCTAACAGTAATTCTTGAGCCCAACTCGTATTTAAAAATTTACACTTTTGTGGGGAATTTAATTAAAACCAAAAAATAAAACTTTAAATTTTTTTGAATCTAATTTGGATTAATTCAATTTTAATATCAAAAACAGAATAATTGGAGCGTGAAATAAAAAAAAATGTCGAAATTAACTTTAGAAGCAAAACTCTTGATAATTGTTATCGTTTTGTTAATCGTGATTGTTTCTATTTTATCTGTTAGCTTAATCCACTTTCACACAATAGAATATTGGCTTCAAAGAATTCAAATGAGTTAGGTTTCGTTTGAATCTCTCGCGATTCAAATCCCATAAATTCCCTCGTCCGTTCTTACAGCAAACCTTATTACTTTAAAAGCCCTTCGCTTTTAAAGAAATCAAGCAACCTCTTCGAATTAAACCATAATACTTCTTTAGAATCGTTCAAGGCATTAAAATGGTTTTCATTTCCCGACCAAACGGGAGAGTTTAATAAAAGGGAGCACGCAACGAATGGTACATCGTTTTCATGTGGAATTAATCCTCTTGCCTCGGTAATTTTAGGTTCGTATTCCTCAAACCGAATTTCAATTACATCTAATTGGGCGAGAAAGGAATCGATTGTATTTTTTTGAAAGTCTAATTTTTTTGATAGATTTCGCCTTATCTCGTCGAAAAATGCGGTTGGGGCGAATAATTGAATTTCATCGCTTTCGATGGCAACATCAACGAGTTTTCTTTCGAGTCCTTTTTCGTTATAAATTGCCGAATATATTATGTTCGTGTCAATAATTATCGGGATCATTTTCTCCTTTTAAGTAAGCTTTTCAAGCCTTTCGATTTTTCTCGTTTTTTAGGACTTCTCCTCGTATTTTTTCTCCGGACTTGACGATGTCTTCGAGTGTTAAATTTTTCTCTCTGAGCTTTCTCTGGAATTCCTCACTAAAGTCGTCAATCTTCTTTTTTTTTACCTCTGTAATTAACATTTTGACTAATTCGTCCATTGACTTCGTGTTATATCTTAATTGAAGGTTTTTCAGTTCCTTTTTGGTTTTATCTTTAATAGAAATTGTTGTATAAGACATTTTTTTGCACTTTGTTTAATTACATAATTATTTCATTATTTTATAAAGTAATTATTCTATTAATTAAATTTTTGCTTTTTATGTTTAAATTTTATTTAATACTTAAGATTTATCAACAATTGAAAATAGAGGTGACATTCTGGGGCGGAAATAAGCTAAATACTCCATAGATTTCTTTCGATTATCGCTAATAAAATAAATATATCGATTCGAAGGAAAACTTGTACATTTATAAAAGAATTAAAAGTATTAATTAAAAAAATATCAGAGAATGTGTAGGAGATTTTTGTTCTCGTTTCTTATATTTTTCAATTATTTCGCGACGCTCGCGATTTGGTCTCCCGTCGCATGTTTTTCGACCCACGATTTTGCCGTATCTATAAATTGTTTTCTATGCCGCAAGTATTGCGACCTCGCTTCGGTGTTTAAGGCAAATTCTGGTTTGAAAACCGGGCGCTTCATGTGTATCAAATCCCTTAAAACGCAGATCACATCAACTAAATTTTTTGTGGAATTCCAGCCGGCTTCTTTAGTCTGGGGATTGTATTTCGCGAGGTATTCGGGGTCTAGCAGCCACACCAGTTTAATGTTCATTCGATTTGGGGGATAGGACGAATCGATGTTAGGATGCCAGATGGGAGTGTGGCAGTGCACGAAGGGAGGGAAATACGGATAATTCTGGGATACTTTAAGTTCGAAAACGAATTTACCCCCTTCGTAGGGCGTGTTTTCCAAACCTTTCACGACGAGTTTAAGTCGATCGTACGAGTTATCCCACAGAGAGATCTCGATATAAGGATCTTTTTGACATAACTCAAGACACTGCTCGTAATCTTTTTTCGGTCTTATTTTTGTCATTAGTTGGGGCATATAACTAGTAGTGAACCGTACCTAATAAACTTTTACGGCGAGATTACAATAATAAAAGGAA
>JAHQWX010000381.1 GCA_029856375.1 Promethearchaeia archaeon
TACCTTCTTCAACTCTTACTAGATTTTTTTCCAGATTTATCCAAATATCAGCTCCCATCTGACTAAGATATGTGATAATTTCTTTATCGCCTTGTGGATTATTATAATCTAAATTTGTCATTGTTACCTCTGGTTTGTCCTCACATAATGCTGCTGCTCCCAATATGAATGCAGCGGAAGAAAAATCTCCGGGGATATCGTATACATTCGAACGATACTTCTGTGAGCACGGAATAGTAAATCTTCCCATAAAATTCCTCGAAATATCCGGCTTAATTGCGATACCCGCTTGGTCCAACATTTCAAGAGTTATTTGAATATATGGATAAGATATCAATGGAGAAGTAATTTCGATGGTTGTAAAACTTTCCTCTTTACATTTTAAAAGTGGAGATACTACGAGTAATGCGGTTATAAACTGAGAACTTATGTCCCCTGGTATTTGTATCTTTTTTGGAACAACATTTGTTGGTTTGATTATAATTTCTTCTTCATCGAATTCGCATTCAGCACCAAGTTGTTTTAAAGCTTCCAGTAATGGCTCAATCGGGCGCTTGCGTTTTAAAAATTCACCTTTTAACCGAATTCCGTCATCAAGGAGAAGCCCTAAAGCACTTAAAATCCTTATAGTTGTGCCCGAATTTTTACAATCTATTGCCTCTTTAGAGCTTTTTAACCCTGCTCTTTCAAAATCTAATAGATATTTATTCTCCTGTTCTCTCAGGACTTTGACTCCTAAAGCTTTCAGAGCATCTATTGTCACACCGACATCTCCCGTGGTTAAGGGATTGTTAATAACCGAGATTGCTTCGGTTAACCCAGCAATAATAAATGCTCTATGAGAATAGCTTTTTGAAGGGGGCGCATCTATTTGCCCTTTTAATGTTTTTATAGGATAAATTTCTATGTCCATGATTGTGGATTTGAATATATGTTAGAATAAAAAAAGAAAATAAAACTTTTTAACTTATTCACTCCTCGTCTTGTAGGAACACTTTCATTTTTTGAATAAGTTTCTCGGATGTGGTATCGTATTCCTTATCTAAATCTGGAACTTTTACTGTAGGTTTTGGTTTGGCTTTTTGAATAATGATTTCTACCTCGTCATTTTTAAATTTTCTATATATATCGTCGAGCTGACTGTTTAAGATCACAATATCATCTTCGCTTTTCAAGAAATAAAGGGTATCTTTAATGCTATCCCAAAATTTTTTGACTTTAGGGTCGTCTTTTGTCCAATTTGAAACATCTCTCTTAATTAACCTTCCTCTGTATTTTAACATTTTCTTTCTTGCCATAATTCATCTCCATATAGTACTATATAAAAATAAAAGGAACAATTATCTCTTTAATGCTCGTGGATTTCTGTATAATTTCTCCTCTTGTGCGTTGATGTCTAAATTTATTGTACCATCAGAAAGCATTTTTTTAGTTCTTTTTAACTTATTTTTTATTGGATCTAAGAATTTCAAGACCATAGCGAACAAAATAAGGATGTTTTTTAACTGCTCGTTTTCCCATGTTTTTTGATCGTAAACTTTTATTACATATTTTCCGCCGACATTTACTACTTTCTCGTCAATGTGCGCGATCATTTTATTGTCGCTTACTCTAATAACATCGAAATCTTTACCAATTGATAAAACATCTTCATCAAACCTATAGAGTTCCCATAATTTCTTTTTTTCGTCAATTAAAAGAGGAAACATTAAGACTTCTCCGAACCAGCGAGATGGCCACCCTAAATGTTCTTTAGCTAAGTCGATTACGTAGCGATAGTCATCAAGCATTAATTTAAATGTTGGGAGCGCGTCATCAGTTCCGAACGAAGCGGCAAGACTGTTAAGCACCATTTCCTCGATTGTACCCCTCCACGCAATGCTATCTGAGTCAAACCACTTAAGAATTAATCTCTTTTTACAAGGATTTTTTTCTTGTTCTTCCCAGTCTTTTTTCATAAAACCAAAATATCCAATAGTGATGTTATTTTCTTCCACTTCTCCACAAAGGTCCATATTCTTGGGAAATTGCCTCGACCGAGCCATCATCCTTTCTTTTTGAAATATTCCAATCTCAGGACCGTGTAGATCAGTGAGCCAGAAATCCACCTTTAATTTCCCAAATAACTGTCTTTTTGGTTTTTTCTCTTTTTTTGGCTTTGCTGGTTCTTTAACTCCTTTTTTAGCTTTTGAAGTTGGTTCGACTTCTCCTATTAGCTTATTCTCTATGTAACTTTCCAAATCTTCGTTGGTCTTTTTCCTTTCGGACGCCTTTTTCTCGTAATCTGGATTTAACCGGCAATATTTTAGATGGGAGTTTAATCTTTTATATTTTCTGCCGCAATGTGGGCATTTTTCTAGTTGAGATTCTGCCATAGGTAAATACTAGGTGGTTAAAGTATATAAATTATATTAAATAGTGTTTTAATAACAATTATGGCGAATTCATTAGGAAATATTTTTAGAATCACCTCGTTTGGTGAGAGTCATGGCGAATTAATTGGAATAATCTTAGATGGGTGTCCCGCCGGTTTAAAACTAGATGTCGGCTCTATTCAAAGCGAATTAGATAAAAGACGACCTGGGCAATCGGACTTGACGACGCAACGCACTGAAAAGGATAAAGTAAAGGTGCTCTCGGGAATTTTCAACGAATATACAACTGGCGCCCCTATTTGTTTAATTATCGAAAATAAAGATGTTGACTCGTCAAAATACGAAAAAATTAAGGATATTCTAAGACCTTCGCACGCAGATTTCACGAGACTAAAGAAATATGGCGGATTTGCCGATTATCGCGGAGGAGGGAGGTTTTCAGGAAGAATTACTGCCGGATTTGTTATGGCTGGAGCTGTTGCCAGGCAAGTTTTATCCAAATTTGATATAGAAATTGTAGCATATACTTCTGAAATTGGGGGAATTA
>JAHQWX010000015.1 GCA_029856375.1 Promethearchaeia archaeon
ATCCATCATTGAAGCGTTAAATTTATCGTAATTACGGTTCCAGAGCCATCCTGGTCTCGCCTCGATTTGGTACATCACTCCAAGACCTGGTTTTTGCCACCATTCTTTAATCGTCATTTTTTTCATCTTTCAATTTAGATTTTATAATTTAGGACCAATATGTTTAAGCATTACGAGGTTATCACGATTACTTTCGTTTTTAATAATTACTCCTTCTTGAGCAGCTTCGGCCGTGATGAAAAGCTCGTCGTTAGTCATTGCTCCGAATTTAATCATAGCGGGTGATTCAATATCAAGTGGTCCAAATTTTCCATACCCTTGAATCACGATTATTCCATAAGCACTGCTCTCTTTAATCTCAATAGACTTATTTGGAAATATTGTTAATTCCTTTGCGGAATATGCATCAGAATTATAAATAATTTGATATTCTTCGTAGCCCATTTCCCTCATATCTTCTAAAGGTTTAACAGGTTTTGGTGCTAAGAATCTATTCTTATAAAAATTTGGATCTAAATTCAAATCCCAATTGATCATATCTACAATATAATCAAGATCATTTTTCTTTGCTTCGGGCACATCTTTTACGAGTAAATCCCTTGGGATATATTTGTTCCACGCGAAATTTTGGAACATTGAAAACACATCCGAAGCAAATTGAGGTTCGTATGTTAGGAGCGATCCAGGAGCATGTAAAACTCCAGGAGGTACATCCCATCCCGTTCCAAGCGTGAGAATATAAGCTCTCGAAAGTGATGTAATTCCATTATCTTTCACATCCCATAAATCTAAACATTTTTTGACATCTTCCTTAGAAGTGCCCGGATTCAGTCCAAAATACGTATGCGGGAAATATCCAGGATGATTATTTAGTTGCTTAGGGAAATAATATCCTTCTGGTTTGCCTTTTCTTCCGACTTTTGCAGCCTTCTCGTTGTCTTGATGCAAATGGAAAGGCAATGGTTCTAGGTTATCAAAGAATTTTGAATACATAGGCCAACTACCAAACTTATCCATTGTTTTTTTACCAATAATTTCACCACCCATCACATCAACTGCGTCTTTCAATAAGACTTTTTCTTTTTTAGCGTCTATTTCTACATAAATATAACTTAAACCTTCGTCTTCAAGCGTTTCAGGTCCATTGTCTGCTTTTGTGGTCGAGCAAAACCACCGCTCATCTATTCCTCCTCGATGCGTTCCAAACGAATAATAATCGTCTGGATGTAGTTTTAACCGCCTACCAGGGATACAAAATGCACGTGGTACCCAATTGGGAAACAAACGGAGAACGCCCTCACCTTTTTCCAATGCGATTTTTACCTTACTCTCTAAATCACTCATTTTTGACACATTTGGGTAGAAATTAATTTTTTCATCAAAAATTTTCTCTCAAGCAGTATAATATTCTATATTATATTTTAAAAAAATAACTTTCTTAATCGAAGAATTCATCATCTAATTATGTTTCAGAAAGAGGATATCGTCATCGGATCCGGGAAAGTACGGGAATACTTATATCACATTGACACTCGTCAATTTGGCGGTAGAAGGTTAAATAGTGCATTTTGTTTCAATTTAAACAATGTTAGCGCTCTTATGGATCTCGGAACAAGCGAGGATGTGAAGAAAGTAATGAGATATTTGAACAAACATAATATTCCTCTTTCAAGTTTCAAGTATTTAGTTCCAAGCCAGTATCATTTCGATCACGCGGGTGGATTTTGGAAGTTTTTCGATATCGTTTTAAAAGAAAACTCCGAATTAAAAATTCTAACTAATGAGAAAAATAAGGGATATTTGAACGATTACGAATGGCACATGGAACGCGGTAGGAGCACTTACGGCGAATTTGTTGGAGAAATGAAAACTATCCCAGATGAGGCTTTTAATATTATTGCTCCAATAACCGATTTTGACAATTATTTAGACGAGAAGAATCTACATCACCTTACAAATTACAAAGGGGATAAATATTATCTTCTTGTTTTCGACACGCCAGGTCACACACCTGACCATCAATGCCCCGCTATTCTTAAAAACGATGAGATCGATTTCATTTATTTTGGCGAAGCTTGTGGGACAATGTATCATTCAAGTAAATTAGTAACTTTACCAACTTCTATGCCTCCTGTTTTTAATTACAAACAATATATGGCCTCTCTCGAGAATTTATTAAAGCTAGAGGTAAATTCTTGCGGATTTGGTCATTTTGGTTTCATTAACAAGAAGGAAAATGTTAAAACTCTCTTATTAGATCAAAAATCTTTGATGAAAGAGTATAGATCTAAAATAATTGAACTCTACAATCAGAAACCTGAAACACGTTACATCGTTGAGCACATGAAAGATTATTTTGCGAAAAGATCCGATATGTTAGAAACTGATCACCCAACTCTAACAAATTTATTTGTAGCTTTAATTTTTGGGATGCTGATGGATCTTGGATATAGAGAAGATGGATCTAGTTTTAAATAATTGTATTAATCAACGCAAATTTTAGCGTATTCAGCCTTAATACGAAGGAAACCATTTTGTATAAATATTGGTCTAGATAAATAAATAGTACCAATAAATTTAAATATGGATTACACCGTAATTTGTATGGAATACTTATTCTGTCTAAAAAAATGATCCAAAAAATCGATTTTAAGCTCAACTAAGCGCGAAATTAACGGTTGAAATTTAAAATGACAACCTCGAACATGTCAAATCTATATCAGCAGACGTTGGAATACTTCCGGAAAGAGGAAATCGATAAGTGTCTTGAGAGTTTTGAAAAGGCAATAAATCGCATCCAAGATAAAAAGGATAGTATTAAGTTATTGAACTTATTAACGGACTTACTGAACTACTCGCAAAAAAAAGGAGATAAAACACTAGAAGCTGAAGTTTTAAAAAATTTAGGGAGACTTCACGCAGTTAGGAAAGATTTTACTCAAGGTTTGCAATCCTATCAAAAAGCACGAATTATTAGTAAAGAACTTGGAGATAAAAAAGGTGAAGCGGAAGCTCTTGAGTATATGGCTGCAGATTACGCTATTTGTGGAAAATTAAACTTTGCGGTCAATTTCTACCGCCAAGCATTAAATCTTTATAAAGAACTGGACCATCGCGATAAAATTGATCGAATTGCTTGGGAGATTCAAAAGATCGAAGAAGTAGGAGACGAGTTAGATCGCAACGAGTATTTGATGAAGAAATTTCATTTAGAACGGAAATGACACTGATTTGAACCTATAATATTTTTTCTTCTTTTCTTTTTTAGTTTTCTCTTCTCAAAAATAGTCATTCTTCGGGATTTTTGTGATTATTGGCGAATTTTTATTCTAATTTATTTTATTTATTCATCGTAGGGCAAAAATAAATTTATAAAAGTAATAATTAGTATTATTAAATTAAAAAAATCATTATATCGAAAATGAGCGAATTACCAAATTATAAGTGTTATCTCTCGCAATTACCAGCGACTTTTATGACTATTCTTGGGATTCAACCATCAGGACAGATTCCAGAAGCAGTTCCTGAGTTGATAGAGCGCTATAGTGGGATAGAAAGGATAATTATAAATTTAATCGATAATTTTGGGCTTTTTGAAATCACTTACTATAAGCCTGAGTTTATAATTTCGAATTCTGACGCTTTAGTACTTTTATCAACCAAGAATCCTTACACTTTAGGTGTCTTACACCAGATTATGTATGGGGGTTTTGAGAAGGAACCAAATGGTTTTCATTTGTTAAAAGAACTAAATAAACAGGGAAAACAAACAATTTGGGTGGGTCGAAAGAAAGACCTCGATCGATACGATGGCGGTACGAATTCGATAGCAAAGGATACGGATATGAGTTCTTGGATTGAAGCTGCGAAAGTTGTGAATCGCCACGACTTGAGTTGGATTCATTATTTAGATTTTGAATCATTGCATAGGCAACATTCCCAATTGAGACAGCAAACTCCAGAAACTCTGTTAGAGCGACTGATTAATCGAACAGATAAATGGATATTAAGCACTTATAAGCAACTGAGAGAAAATTCGTTGTTAATTATTTTAGGGGATCATGGTAGATTCAAAATGGATTTGGAATATTCCGGTAAAATCGCTCAATGGCGTCAGGCTTCGGTTCCAGTCGCTATTTTGATTAGAAAGTGATTTTCTTTTTTTGTTACATAATAATTACGAGGGTGAAATCAGCTTGAAAAAAGCGTATGAAAGATTTACAATTTCTTTACCTAAAGACTTATACGACGATTTTGAACATTTTAGAGAGTCCTTAGGAATGAGTCGCTCTGATGCGATTAGAAAAGCTATGCATTCTTATATGGTACGAGAAACAACTTCTGACGAAAAAGTTGGAGATATCGTTGGTTGTATCACATATATTTTAAAACACGAACACTTTACTGCACTCAGTGATGATAATTTAGGACCAAAATACGCGTCTATTGTTCAGTCAGATTTCATAAAAAGTAATGACATTCAACACGAATATCAAGATGTTATATTATCAAGTATGCACATTCATTTGGAAGACGACAATTGCATGCTAATTATTCCAGTGAAGGGGAAAAAAGAGAGAATATTAGAGATGAAAAAGAAATTATTTTCTTTGCAAAGCACTGTCAACTGCGATTTTTCAATTATAGGTAAAGAACGTGTTGCGCAGGATCACGACCATGCGCATCCGCTCGATTAAAATAAGAAAGAGAAAAAGAGAAAAAAAAGATTTCCCCAAAGTGAGAGGTTAAGGGTTTTTTCAGATAAAAAAAATTGGGGAAACTTTTTTTATCGAATAAAGGTTGTGTGTTAAATCTAACACTCGTTGTGATGAAATATATTTAATGCGAGTGCTCAAATTTACTAATTTTTTTCAAAAATGTAATTTTAAATGAAATCAATGACTAAGATGTTATAAATAACGGAGCGAAATATTTATGAGAGAAGTGAGTAAGGACGATAAATTATTCTTTTTTGAAAGAAGTTTTTTCACTTTAGACGGGCTTTGGATGATTGAGACGGAAAATTTCACAGATTTCGATACTGCATTAGAAATAGATATAGTTGTATGGCAAAGGTTATATTCGACTATTTTTAGGAGAGTTAAAAGGTATTTAAAGCTTGAAAATAACGGAATATCCGATTTAGTCGAAATTTTATCGTTTTGTTGGTCTTGCGAGGGATATGAATACGAGATCCTTAAAAACGAAGAAAAGGAAGCGATAATGCATATAACTAAATGTCCCTATATTGAGATCATGGAGAGGAATCCAGAGCGGTTGGAAAAAATTGGAGCTATTTGCGAAATAATGTGCATTCCTTTCTTTGAAAAACCAATAAAAGAATTTAATTCAGACATTGAAATTAAAAGAAACGAATTTATGGGGACGGGAGGTAAAGTCTGCGATTTTCAATTAAAATTATTGGATAAATAAATATTGAATCTCAATCTGTTTCTTTACTCTTCTTTGCTTTATCAACCCATTTATCTAAACTCATCTGGACGCTGGAAATTCGCTCTTTTGCAAATGTGAAGTAATCTTTCACGATTTCGAAACCTAAATAATTTCTACCGAGAGTTTTTGCTGTAGCTGCGACGGTACCCGAACCTAAAAAGGGGTCGAAAACTATATCGTCTTTATCACTACTGAAGAGAATAATTTTCTTCACGAGCTCCATCGGAAGTTTTGTTGCAGTTTTCTTTTTTCCGGTCCAGTACTCCCTTTTTATTACCCATACATCTTCGGGGTAATGCTCGATTTTGTTGAATTTGTACTTTTTCACATGTTTAACGACGAAGAGTATGTGATAATGGCTTGTAACATATTTTTTTCTTGTAAAAACTCCAAATTGATATTTCCAAATGATATGGTTTACCGTTATGAATCTTGTTTCGTCAAGAGCGTTTAAAATATCTTTTAGGTTAGTCCACCCAGAAACAACATACATACTTCCAGTTTGCTTTAAAATTCTATAGCTTTGCTTAATCCAATTTAGAGTAAATTCGTAGTACTTCTCCTGGGGTATCTCGTTATAGCCTTCAAGTACATTTTCTGGTGTTCGATTGTAATTATTTCTCTTTGCTCTAAAATCAATTGCAAATGGTGGATCTGTAACAAGTAAATCGATAGATTCATCGGGAATTTCCTTCATTAATTTCAAAGAATCACCTTGATAAATTTCGTTAACTTTAAATTTCCCGATCTTGATTTGATCCATCATTTGAACCTATTCCAGACTAATTATTTAATGTATTTATCTAAGGTTTAATATATTAAATTGGATAAGGAAAAAGTATCAGAATTACGAGTAAAACGATGACGATTGCTTTAATATACTAAAACTGATTCACTTATTAATTTCCTGCAAAATTCTCCAAATTTTTCAGCGCGTTCGCTAAAACATTCTTTTGTTTCGCAATTTTTTTCTCTTACAACTTCAAGAAGGTATGTTATTCCTTCAATGGGGTTATATATAATGCGATTTTTTGAAAAGAGCGCTACTTCTTCTCCACTAAAATCTACCCAGGGGATATATTTTAACGATACTCTGTTGTTTTCATTATACATAATTGAAGCAAATCCGGATTTAGTGATTAATACGTGCGATTCCCACTTCTTTCTTCCTCTGATCCTATGACCAGTAGCTTGGATTTTACAAATCGTGCTATATAAGACTTCTTCCCCTTCGGGTAGCACCTTCGTTAGAATGCTGTAATCCTTTGGCACATAGATATTTGACATTTTTAGTTCATCTATTTATTGGATTTGAATATTTTTATTACCAACTTTATTTTTCGCATTATTTATATTTAAATGTTTTTACGAAATGGTTGATTAACGATGAAGCAAACTAAAAAAGTTTTAAGAATTAATATCTAATCATCACATAATTAATTCGCATATAAAATCTTCTTGTTAAAATATGGAGTCTGAAATCAGATGAGAAAAATAAGCGAAAAGGACAAATTATTTTATTATGAGCGAAGTTTTTTCACTTTAGATGGATTTTGGATGGTGGTAACTGAAGAATACACCGATTTTAAAACCGCATTAAAGATTGATTTAGAAGTATGGAAAAGATTATTAACGACAATAATAAGACGATTAAAGAGATATTTAAAAATTAAGTCCAATAATGTCGACGATATAGTTGAAATTCTTTCTTTTAGGTGGAGCGTTGAAGGCTGGGATTATGAAGTTATAGAAAAAAATATTAAAAAAGGGATAGTCCAGATAAAACACTGCCCTTACAAGGCTATTTTAGACAGGAGCGAAAATCGCAAAAACAAAATCCCTCACATCTGTAAAGATATTTGTATTCCATTATATGAAGAAGCAGTAGAATCCTTTAATCCAAAAATTCGGGTTAAAAGACCGAAGCAGATGGGATTAGGAGATAATTATTGTGAATTTATTTTTGAAAGAACTTAGATAAATGATTTTGAATTCTATTATTCTATTATGAGTAAACAAAACCCAAGTCAGCTTGATTCGCTAATTGAGGAGTATTTATCTGTATCAAATAACACTAAAAAAGAAAATCTTTTGATTCAGATAATGTCTTCTCTATGGCGGCAAGGATTTCAAAAGTTTGATGATAAATTTAAATCCTCCTTTACAAAAAAACAAAAAGTTGAATTTATCGAAAATATCTTCAACATTCTCAAAAAATCAGAAACGATTGATAAAGGAGCTATATTAGAAATCCTTAAAGATATTCTCATAAAATCAGATTTCAATATCAAAGACGAGATAATTTCGGTGTACTATGACGAATTATTTAACGAGAAAGATTTTATGAACGCGCTTGAATCGCTGAAAATTTTTATTGGTATATGGGATCGTGTGGATGATAACTTTAGATTAAAAATATTTGATAAATTACTCGATTTTGTGGATAATATTCAAGAGGATATATTGATTGAAGAGGGATTTTTTGAAATCACAAATTTATTAGAAAATTATTCCGCTGAAATCATCAGTTCAAGTCAAAAAGCTCGTTTATTAGATATTCTTATAAAAAAAATTGAGGATCGCAAGGAACGATCAGTAAAATATGCGGGTTTTGAATCTCTAAAAAAATTGGTCGATGTAAATGTTGATATAATTGACGATGTAACCTTTAATAAGGTTCGTCCATTGTTAGAGAAATTTGTTAATTATAAACAGCCCTCTGTAATACTTAGCTTAATCAGATTATTTCTGTGGTTTGATAAATTCCTCTCCGCGGAAGATGAGCAACGATTAAGAGAGATGATTAAAAATATAAAAAAGCGGTTAGATTTTTCTGACATTCATCAGTTTTTCGAAATATTCCGCATGATTCTGTTATATTCTCGAAATATCGATAAAAATGCGCTAATGCGAGAGAATTTTGATATTTTTCAGATGTACCATAAAAGAAGGGCCACATTAGAAGAATATACTCTAGAATTATATGAAGAAATTATCAATTTAATGTGGCCAATTTTAACAGATGAAGAAAAGGATTTATTCTACAGGGAATAAGATTAAATTGAACATGAAGGCGGGAGTGGTTTGTAACCTTCTTTAATTCTCTCAAAATACTCGTCAAACGAAAATCCGGAGTTTTTTGCGGCTTTTTTTAGTGCTCCATATGTTGCACCCATATTGTAATAATCAAGTAAAATCTTCGAAACTTCCTTATCGCCTAAAGAAAAAATTGCTTGAATCATTGCTTTATTTAAAAGATCTTTTATATTTTTTATTTTTAGCTTAATTGCGGGTATTTTTATTAAACTTTTTTGTATTTTTTCCAATTTTCGCTTCAAATCGGTAAAATTTTCTTTAGAAAAATAATCTGTGTAAATTTGGTAGGGAGTATTTAGTTTTGGAATAAATGGATTAATATTGACTCTTAATGAATCTTTATCGAAACCTAGCTCGCTTATTTCTGTCATTAATTCGATTATTGCGTCGACATCCTCTTCCCATTCACCCGGGAGTCCGATTAAAAAGTAGAATTTTATGTTTTTGATTTTTGAATCTCTTATGATTTTTATGGTTTCAATTATTTGGGTATTTGTGATTTGTTTACCTAGCGAATATCTTAATTTTTCGTAGCCAGTTTCTGGTGCGATTGTAATAGTTTTTATGTTTCCTCTCTCAAAAACTTCTATTAAGTCCTTTGAAATGTGATCAATTCGTATTGAGGGGATCATAAAATCTATTTTCTTATCCACAGCATGCTCACAGAGCTCTTTAAATTTTGGATGACTCGTTACACTAGAGCCAATAAATGTAATTTTCTTAATTTCTTGAACCTGCGTTGCTTTATTTATGGTCTCAACCAAGTTTTTAAATGTTTTATTTCTGAAGGGTGCATTGTGATGACAAGAAATACAAAATTTACAGGAGTAAGGACACCCTCGATTGACTTCTAACAGAAAAGTATCCCCAAATTCGAGGTTTTTCCTCTTTTTTTTAGTTCGTTCATCCTTAAATATCGATTTAATTTGCAGGATTGGCGTACTTGAATCATCTAAGTTTTTCAAAACGCTCCTTTTGCATTCACTATTAATTGAAGGAATAAAGATATTATCGATGCTAGCCAATCTCGCTAAATCGAGATTTAGTTTACCAGATTTTTCTTTACTTTCTACCATTAAATCCAACAAATTATCAAGACTTGGTTCAACATCCCCAATAACAAAATAGTCAGCATAATTAGATAGAACCATGGCGTTAGAAGTTGCACAAGGTCCCCCTGCAATTATTAAGGGATAAACGATTTCTTGATTCTTCGCTTTCTTTTGTCTTTCATTGGATGTAAGAGGTATACCAGCGGCTTCTAATGTCCAGAGGACATTTCTATAATCGTTTTCAAATTGAATAGAGAAACCCAAAACATCAAATTCGCTAAGAAAAATGCTATTTTCTAAGCTAACTATTCTTTTTTTCAAGATATTTCCATTTTGCTGAGCCGGGTATTTCACTTTCTCTGGTATAAAGAATCTTTCGCACGCAATATCGTCTCTTGAATTAATTAAATGATAAAGAAGATGAATCGAATAACATGACATTCCCACATTGTATATATTTGGGTAAATTAAAGCAAATGTTAATTTAATTGATCTCCAATCTTTCTTGATAATATTTTGCTCTTCTATTAAATTATCCATCGTGTTCGATCTAAAATTAGTCGCTTTTGATATTTAACAATTCCTTAATTTTCGCGAGAATGAGGGGTAGTATTGTCCCTAATTTTCCAATGATTACCAAGTCAGCTCTATCGTCCATGTATGTGGGTTGATCGTTTAATATTACGAACTTACCTCCATTCTTGAGCGTTATCACTGGCAGTTGATTTACTGGAGCTACTTCTAAGGAAGACCCCGCAACAATCATCAAGTTTGTTTTTTCAGCAAGCGAGTGCGATTGATAATATTCAAATTTTGGAGGCGGTTCTCCAAATAACACTGCTGAAGGTTTTAATGGCGCGCTACAAATATCACAAATAGGAGGGTAATGTTTTTCTTTTTTTAATTTTCTGATTACTTGTCCTTTAGGATAAGACGCGCTGCACGTAAAACAAATAAAACGCTCAATATTACCATGGATCTCGTAAACCACAATCGATCCCGCTTTTTGATGAAGTCCATCAACATTTTGAGTTATAATTGCTTTAATAAGATCCATCTTTTCAAGTTCTGCTAACGCGTAATGTGCGGGATTAGGCTTCGCTTTGAAAATATTAGGCGCAATTTTTTGAGCCATTTCCCAAAATTTTTTTGGATCTTTTAGAAAACTCTCGATGTTTCCATATATTTCAGGTGCCCATTTGTCCCATACACCGCCGGGGCTCCTGAAATCGGGTATTCCGCTCTCTGTTGAGATGCCTGCGCCAGTTAAAACAACCACTTGCTCCGCATCAATTATCATTTTAGCTAATTTAGCAACAGCGAGTTCTACTTTATGCTTACTCATTGTATTAACGGTAAAAAACTTAGTATTATTTGATAATAAAATATGATAATTATAATATTGTTACTGTTTTTTATTCAGAATATTCCATATTTTTAATCAGATCCAAGAAACCCCTGAACGGAACGATGTTTCCCTTGAAATCTTCAATAAAGATTTTAAATTCTTTCCAAAATCTTAAGTAAAAAAGCTTTAAAACGCTTTCAATCACATCAAGCTGATATTTTTGGCTTGAGCGCCCCATAATAAAATACGGCTTGTCTGCTTCTCTATAGAAACTATAAACATCTCCCCCTATAATCATGGTATTAAGCTGTTTTGATGTTAATTCAAAGCTAAAATTCTGCATCGCTGTTATAAATCCCCCTAGAAGATCAGAATCTAATTCTGTTTCGGGCGCATAGGAAAATAATTGAATTCCGGTGTCCTGAAATAACCAGATCTCTTTAACAATTCTAATAGCTAAAAGTTCTCTTCGTTCATTCTCCGCTAATTCTGCCATTTGTTCTTTAATTCTTTCAAGCTGCTTTTGATAATATTCAAAATGTTCAGAATCATTTCTTTGAGAATAGATTGCCATTATGTTTTCTAATACGACAATAACATCTTGCACGGGAGTCTGGAATTTGTTAAGGATATTTAAGGCAATTAAGAATTCTGAAAGTGCCTCCTCGTTATTTTGCATTTTTATTAAAGACTCTCCTAATTGAACATGCAAATTTGCAATAGTATATAGATCCATAAAGGCATTCGAACCAATGTTTGAAATCATTCGATCGATTCTCGAAACAATTTCTTCGTGCATACCTAGTTTAGCTTGTGCTTGCACGATGCGGCTGAAAATTCTTAGTTTATTTAATACATCGTTGATTCTATCTGCAATATCTAGCGCTTTCTCGTAATATTCAAAAAATTTTTCTATGTCTCCTAAAGATTCGTGAATATTACCGATTAATTTAAATGTATAAATGAGGCCCTTGAAATTCTCGAGATCCTGCCATTTTTCCACAGCCTTCTCATAATACATTGTGGCATTTTGTAAATCAGAGCTTAACTCATCTTTTGTTAATTTGCCTTGTCTGATTTTTAAAATTGTTGCTTTGTAATGAGTATCCCCCAATTCAAAAAGAATTTGGGCTTGTTGATTTTTTATGTGTTCTGTTTCATCTAGCGTATTACTGAAATCCAAGGCTTTTCTGAATTGGTTTTTTGCCTGATCATAGTTTTCCATATTTAGTAGTATTCGACCAAAAAGAGAGAAATATTGGAGTTTATTTGTGAATTGGAGTTCTCTAATTTCCAATTTTTGAAATTTTTGGAGAGCCTTTGAGAAATATTGGTTTTTATACGCACAAAATCCCCTCATAAAGATTGCAGTTTCAAAATATTTCTGGTGTTGCATATCTTCTGCTAAATTCTCCAATTTTTCGAAATATTCTTCAGCAGTTTTATATTTTTTCGTTTGTGCTAATAGAGAGGCAAGCAAGTAAGTAGTTTCAAGAGTTAATTTAAGGTTATTTTCATAAATAAATTTCAGATTTGCCTTGCGTAATAAATGATAAGATTCTTCGAGATTTTTAGACTTAAATAATTCGATTCCAGCCTTGAAATCTTGTACTGCTGATGTAAATGTATATGTCTCGTCAATTTTAATTTCCGCATCTTGTACTTGTTGTTCGATTTCAAGTAAATTCTTCAATTCGGAGTAAATATTTTCTAATGGGGATTCTCCATTCATTTTAAAATCGTTCGCAATCTTAGTCATTTTCTCGTTAAAAATCTGCGTTCTCTCTTCAGAAAAATAGTCTGGGAGTAATAAAACAACGATAAATGGTATGGAATTCTCACTTTCAACTCCTTTAAATTTAATATCGATTAAAATTATCGCTTTTCTCTCGATTCTAATAAGTGGGATATTGAAAAAAGTTCTCTCAACTGCACTTGATGATTCTTTTCGATAAAAGTTATCGTAAGTCATAAAAATATTCGTTGCTATTGTATC
>JAHQWX010000382.1 GCA_029856375.1 Promethearchaeia archaeon
AAGTGCTCTGTACAATATAGGTTTTATCAAAAAAAAAAGTTATAAAATAATATTTTATTTAAAACTGCCCAAAGAAAACAAATTCTCTTAAGTCTGTACTTTTAATGTGAAGCAATAAAATCTCTTGCTTTTTGTAAAGTATCAACGAATGTCTGAATTATGCCAATAGCCCTAGTTTTTTCTTCCATTTCTTCTCTCATTTTTCTCATGGCCATGCTCCCCCCTCCTAACTCTGGGTTCACTACCGCAATGAACTTCGTTCCAGCTTGTATCATACGCGGAAACCAGTCAGTATCGGTCCATGCTTGAGCGTCTTGTGGAATTGCCTTCATTAGCGTTGCATCAGCAAGAAATCGATCGCTCTTCTTTTCAACTAAAAACTGATATACCTTATCGAGTAACTCTTTGTATTTTTCGCTAGATGCAAATTTCTTCCAACTATATTCGATGCAATTATGGACTTCGTCGTGTCTAACTTGCATAAATTCGTCTTCGTACAATATATCCATACCTTTCACCTCTATATATAGAACGGTAGATTCCACATGAAAACTCACATATTTAAAAACTTCTACTTTTTAGGGTTTATTTACTTTTTAGTACATTTTTTTCATAATTTTTACATTTATAAATTAAATTCGGTTGATTTTATCCCATTTTATCATCATAGTTTTAAATATATCTTAGACGTAGTATCATTATATTCGAGTAAGGTGTTAAATAATGGCAGATGACTATTTACTAGGTGTTATACTAGCAATTTTGGGAGGCGTTGTAAATCAGATGGGAGCGGTTTTTCAAAAAAAAGTAGTAAACGAAATTCCTAAAGAGCAAAGGGACGAAAAATTTATGAGAACGCTCATTAAGAGTCCTTTATGGATTACAGGATTGATATTTATAATGGTTCTAAGCGCAATTTTCCTTTTATCTTCGCAAGCAATAATTGGGGGGGCTTTAGGGCCTGGTTTAGCGGCGAGCGGGATGATAGTTCTCGTTCTTGGTTCGGTCTTTATTCTTGGAGAACGCATTAATAAAATCGAACTTATTGGGATTATCTCCATAATGGTTGGTATTCTATTTATTGGATTAAGCGAATTGTCAATTGAAGGAAGTTTAAACTACTTTCTCGATATTAATTTTACTCTTAAAATTTCCATCTTTACTTTAATATTGTTTATATTATGGATGGGTTGCCGCTGGGCTGGGAAGAAATACGAAAAAGGCAAAACCCTATTTCTAGCGTTTTCAGCGGGATTACCATTTGCTCTTGGAAATTTATGGCTACAATCGTTTACGCTTGCTCTAGTAGCCGTGTTTGGAGGAACTGCCGATTTATTGGCGATAATAATCTTTATTGTTTCAATGATAATGGTTACTCCTACAAGTTTTGCTGGTATTTATTTCATTCAAGAAGCGTTCGCTCATGGAGACGCGAGTAAAATTATGCCTCTACAACAGATTCCCCAACAACTGGTACCTGTCTTATTGTATTTTGTGGTTTATTTAAATGCGCCCCCAACAATCTTTTCCGTTTACTTCATGATTATAGGAATTGCTCTAATATTACTCAGTGGATTTTTATTGGCTGAAAGACAGGCAAGATTTGAAGCAATTGAATAACTAAAAATTATAATCCCTATTGAGGTGTGAAATAAATATTAAATTTGGAAGAAATATATCGCGAAGTAGAAGAATTAGATAAGGAAAAAGTAATGGATATTATGAGAACTCTCATCAATATCGATACTACCGTGCCACCAGGGAATGCGTATCAGGAATATATTAATGCGCTCTCTCCTTATTTTAGGGAATTGGGATACGAATTAGAAGAGGTCGCTGTTCCAGACGAGTACATCAAACAAATACCGTACGACTTAATAGGCAAAAGAGTTAATCTCGTTGCGACTAAAGATTACGGTCAAGAGAATGATGTAAGCTTTTATGGACACATGGATGTCGTGCCAGCCCCCACCGATGGAAAGCAAAAATGGCGTTTTCCACCCTTTGAAGCGACGATGTCAAAAACAGGTAAGATTTTTGGCCGAGGTACCGCAGATATGAAGGGCTCTATGGCGTGCTTAATCGTAGCGCTTCAAATTATTCAAAAATTAAACCTTACACCTAAATACAACATTACAGTGATGAACTGTACTGATGAAGAAATTGGAGTGTATCCTGGAGTGAAATACTTAGCAGAACAAGGTTATGTTAAGGGCACAGTATTTTGCATGGAAGGCGTAGTTAATCCTTTTATTATTGTGGGTGCAGCAGGTGCATTAAATGTAATAATGGAGTCTTATGGAAGATCGTGTCACTCTGGTGTGAACTTTTTTGGAATTAACGCCTTGGAAGAAACCGTACCGATACTAGTGGAACTCATGAAGCTAAAGAAAATCGTCGAAGTTCGCGAAAACGAAGGGATTCCTGGGTTACCAAGGGTAAACATCAAACCTGGAGAGAAAGTGAACGAATTTATGACACCGATGTTCAACTTAGATATCATCAATTCTGGAACAAAGGCTAATATTGTTCCGGATCTCTGCACTTTAACTATAAATCGCCGTTGGATACCAGCTGAAAACATCGAAGAAGTTAAGCAAGAAATTCTAAATGCGATTGAAAAGGGAAAAGCGAAGAGTAAGTTGTTAGATGTTAAAACCACCTTTATTTACGATTATCCCGCGATGAAGGTGAATCCTAACGCACCCGATGTGACCCGAATAAAAAAGGTAATCTCTTTAGTACAAGGAGTTGAGGAAGACAAAATCCCAGTTATCGGTATGTCGGGAAGCACGGATATGGGAAACATCTCAGAAATTCTAAGTACAGAAGATATAATTATGCACGGACCGGGAAACGCTGGCTCAAATTCGCACGGAGTTAATGAGTTTATAAGATG
>JAHQWX010000383.1 GCA_029856375.1 Promethearchaeia archaeon
TTGGGCGATTGACGAAAATGGAAGGCGATATCCAATGAAAATCGAAGGGGAATACTTAAACTCTACGCAGCTTGATTTCCAAATCCACATATCTGAAATTCCTGAATATTTAAAGAAACACCAAATTGACGAATCTCTTTGTATGACACTGTTTAACGCGTGTCTATTTCCGGGAATTAAGCCGATTGGTGGCTTTAACCAAGTGGAATATTTATTCGCTCAGAAAAACGCTTGGATAAAAACTTTTAACGCAGTGGGCATGAAAGAGTACGCGAAGAAATTAGGAAACTTCCCTACAAATTATTTTAATGCCGGGATTTTAGTTGCGTTTAACGCAGATGGAAGACCAAAAACAGGTTCGCAAATAATCTTAGAAGGAGGATTCGACAAACAATATCTACAAAAAGTGGCAAATACTAATTTTGGGAACGCGCTAAAATCCGCACAACCCATAATAAATAGCATGATAGGCGGAAAGAAGCCGGATTATTCTCGAGTTCGCGAAATTCTTAAAAAAAATAAATTAGAACATATGATATATTAACGAGGGCGCTTATGGAAGCATACAAAATGAATTTTAAGCTTAACGAGCCGATTAGAATTTCTTTCCATTCTTTTACCCACAGAGAAAATGTTCTCTTAAAATTGACGCGGAACGATGTAATAGGATATGGAGAAGCGGCTCCGTTTAAATTGATAACCGAAGATACTCAAGCGGAAGTTTTTGAGTATTTAAGTAAAAATAAAGATTTGGTGGAAAAGGAGCTAGACATATCAGAAATCCACGAGAAATTACCGCACGGCTCTCAGACTTCCAGAGCTGCCATTGATTTCGCGCTACACGATTTAATTGGGAAAAAAAAAGGAATTCCCGCTCATAAATTTTACTCTGACAAAACTAACAAGGTCTTAAATAGCGTAACGATCTTCATTAAAGACCTCGAATCTACGCAGCTTGAAGCGCAAAGAATACTTGGGGCGTATCCCGATTTGAAAATTATTAAAATAAAACTCAGCGGTGTTAAAGATGTTGAGAGAGCAAATAAGATCAAATCGTGTACACCTTCAGGTATTAGTTTCATGTTGGACGCAAATCAGGCGTTCGACGACCCAAACAACGCAATAAAGTTCCTAAATCAAGTGTGCGACATCCTAGGGGATGTAATTCTTATCGAAGAACCTTGCCCCAAAGGCGATTTGGAAAAATTAAAGCATGTGAAAGAAAATATGAGCGTTCCAATTATTGCCGACGAAACCTGTGTTGACATTGACGACCTTCGTAAAATTATCGAGAAAGACGCTGCTGATGGGATTAACATTAAATTACAAAAAGCAGGGGGTATTTATCCGGGAAGACTGATGGCCGAACTCGCGGCTGACCACGGATTAAAAATCATGGTTGGTAGTATGCTGGAAGGGCCAATTTCGATTGCTGCTGGCGTTCACTTTGCTATGAGCACACCTAGCGTATTTGTAACTGATTTGGATATGGATCTCGATTTACCTAAGCATTGGAATTATCGCGCTGATTTTGTTGAAGGATCGAGAATACCCGCGAATCAACCAGGTTTGGGCGTTGAACTTGATTTTAACAGCATAGAGAAATACAAAAAAGAAGGTAAATTAGACTTTGAGAGAATTATTTAATAAGTAATATTTCATAAATCTTAATCCTTTTTTTTCTTTTTTTCGAAAACCGTTGATTTTGCCAAATTATATTCTATAACGCAAGAGTTTTTGTATTCGTAGTTCCCTTCGTTTAATAGAAGAATCGATATTAGAAGGTGATCTGAAAATGCCAAAACTCGTGTGTCGGATATGCGGCGACGAACGCGATGTGCCGAAGTGTTGCGATAAGTCGATGGTTTTAGGAAACGATTACATGTTATGCTGCTGCAATGGAGAAGCGTGCCAACATCAGAAAATTCCCGAATGTTGCGACCAAAGAATGGAATTCGTCGATTTTTAATCTGATTTTTTCTAATTAGTTTGAAGATTTATTTATTCGTTTATATTTAATATAAATAAGCGATAACTGTTTCGTGTAAAAAATCTCTGGGAACGCAATAATTTTAAGCGGATCAAAACTTGACTGTAAAAAAACCACTAATATCTGGAAGAATAAAGGTACATATAATTAATGTGGGCGAGTGCGGGAAGTGTAACATCGCACTTAATTCTTTTTTCCTTAGGATGGCGGATAAAGGCTACAAGAATGTATCTATTACGAACGATCCTCGCGAATGTAATTGTTTAATCGTGCTTGGAAGTCTGTTAAAAATTCAAAAAAATAACTTAATTGATACATGGCAAAAAATTCGCAAACCCCACGTGATTATATCGTTTGGTGCTTGCGGAACAGACCAGCAAAAACTATTTAAAGCTGAAGATAAAGAGATACAAAACTTAGCGTTCGAAACAGACGACATAGCAGAAATAGTTCCCGTTGATTATGTTTTCCCAGGATGTCCGCCTGACGAGAAATTTATTGATAATGTTTTTCGAGAAATCATAAAACTTAACTTTTAAGCATCTATACGGGAGCTCCGCAAGCTAAGCAAATTTTTTGCCTGCCCTTTATAGGGGCGCCGCAAATTTTACAGAAACGCAGTTGGGGTTTTTTCTTTGGAGGCCTCAGTTGAGTAATGGAGGTTATTTTTGGTTTAGATTCCACACCTACTTCAGCGCCCGCTTCTGAAGGCGACCAATATTGCGTTTCTTCGACGGGTTCTTGCACCATTTCGACGGGTTCTTCTTTTTCTTTTTTCTCAGGCGCTTGAGGAACTTCAATAGCAGGTCCAAAGAATCCTTGTGGTCGAATTACTTTCGTTGGTGGAGATGGTGTCGCAATGGTTTTCTCGGGAGTTGTTGGCTTGAAAAGTGCCTCTTTTTCG
>JAHQWX010000384.1 GCA_029856375.1 Promethearchaeia archaeon
CTAATCCTAATTTCTCCGCTGCATCAAGCTGAATTTTATAAAAATCCATGTATTTTCCTTCCCGATTGAGGTCTATATCGTCCTTCTCATAATCAAACCTTGGAATATAACCAAACCATTCGTGAATACCATCCCTCTTGGGAATATCTAATCCATCAAGACACGAATTATTAATCGCGGGGGAGTTATGTACTAAATCTACGCACGCTCGGTCGACAGCTACGGCATCTCGACTTGCTAAAATGCCAATATCTTGAACAAAAGGTAAATCGCTCGAACCGCAATCGCATTGATAGGTTATATCTATTGCGAAATTTATATGAAAGATCTTCTCTTTCCCGTAAAACTCGACTACTCCTAAAGCGTTGTCAACCATATGTTCGATAAATCTTTCTCTTGGTATTTTACCCAATTGAAAAACCTTTGCTTCGGAACACGCAGATGCGCACATATAGCAATGCTTGCAGGTCGCTTCGTTGTAATTGATAACATTTTCGACTTTTGTTAAGGAATGAGTTGGGCAAATATCTATGCAATCTATGCATCCACTTACGCATTTCTCGTATTCTCTGGTTATGCTTTTACCATTATGTGCCTCAACTTTCGCTCCTTTCGATACACAACCTATACCTAAGTTTTTTATTGCGCCACCAAATCCCGCTCCAGGGTGACCTTTAAAATGCGTAGCGCAAATTAGATAATCGAACTCTTTTAACCTCCCTGCAATATAGACTTCGTTAAACCACTTTCCGTTAATTTTTTGTACATCGTAATCGATTCCCAAAGGACCATCTAGCATCAATATCTCTGCACCCATCGTTTCTTTGGTAAAACCGTGTCTTAAGGCAATATCCAAATACTCCTTCTCATTAGCACGACCTCCATACTCCCCTTTAGCCCCTGGGAGCCCCCACCCACAGCTCTCCGCAACAAATGGTATCGCACCTTGTTCTTTTACATAATCGCATAAATACCGGATGTATGAAGGTCTTAGATATCTCGTGTTTTGTAGTGCCCCAAAATGCGTTTTAATACACACTTTATCGTTTTCTTTAACTTTTTTATCAAAACCTATGTACTCAAGACTTTTAGGTCCCTTCACAGCGGATAACGAGTCTTTAAGTTTCACTGCATTTGCTTTAAACAAATATACGTCTGCTTTACCCATTTTCTGTACCTCGATTCGTTTTATTTATCGTGAGATAAGAGTATTTTTTATAAAAAGGATTTATAGTTTATTACTATTTTTGTTAAGTTGGAAAAAAAATAGTAAGTTTTTTCTTATATAGCTGTATAAATTATATTAAAATCTAAAAAGAAGAATTGTATAAATCATGGCCCGTTGCCCAGAATGCGTAGGTGTTATGGAATATAATTCAAATTTGAAGATGATGGTGTGTACTTCGTGTGGTCTGACATTAAGCAGAACAGAATTAGATAGAACTTGGAAAGAAATAAGAGAAAGAAACATCGAAGAAACCGACGAATACGACAAAAAGAAACAGAAAAAGAAAGAATGGCTCGAGTGGTACCAATCTTCAAATAAGAATAAATACTGAACGAGTGAAAATATCTTATTTTAGGAGCCTTTCCCAATCTATTTTAGAAAGAAATCAAATTTTACTAATTTTAAAATAAAAAAAATTATTTATCAGAAAGTATACTTTAATTTAGTAAATATTTTTGCGAAGAAATACATTTAAATAAGGTATCTAAAGTTATGGACGAAGATTACTTCCGGAAGAAACTTAGCAAGAAATCAGTAATTAGAGATGCAAGTTCTCTGAATTTAAGCTGGGTACCAGAAACTCTATATTGTCGTGATGAGGTAGTTGACGATCTTCTCCAAAACTTTAGAGGTATAATCGACGGTAAAGGAGTTTTTTCGAGTAATTGCTTAATTCTTGGAAAAGGTGGAGTTGGGAAAACTGCAACCGCTAGGTTTTTCGGAAAGAATTTCAGAAATATTGCGCTCGAAAAGGATGTGAATATATTCGTAGAATATTTCGACTGCGTAAATTTCCGGACTAAAAGCAAAATTATCCGAACATTATTATCCAGATACTGCCAAGGTTCTGGAAGGGGTTTTTCTGACGACGAGGCAATGAAGCAAGTAATAATGAAGATGAAGAAAGATAATGGCTATATTTTATTAATTTTAGACGAAGTCCATCTAATTCCGACTAAAGATATCTGGGCATTGCTTGATACTGCAGAAACTTTTGGGCATCATAATGTAAGAATGTCGTTTTTATTAATTTCCAGATTTAGCGACTGGATTCGTATCGAAACCGAAAGATTACTCTCACGACTAAACAAAAAGCTTAAAATGAAACCCTATAATTTGGAAGAAGCTAAAAAAATTTTGAATTACAGGGCCGACATTGCTTTCCGAGATGGCGTGCTTTCTGAAGATAACATTGAATTAATTGCAGATATTGTTGTTGACACAAAAAACATGAGGCACGGTATTGAAATTATGCGTTTATCGGGACAATATGTGGATAAACAAGGCTTATCAGAAATTACTGCAGAAATTATCCGAAACATAGCTGGAGAAGTCGCTTATCCTGCGTTTAGATCAGATGTTGTCGATAAATTAAACGAACAAGAATTGTTATCCTTATACGCAATAGTGCGCGTTTTATTAAGCGAAGAAAGTACATTCACGACAATCGACGAGTCCTACGACCAGTATTGTGTGGTTTGCGAAAGTTTTGGAGTTGAGCCACATGTTAAAATGTCTTTTAGAAAATATATACGTCAACTTAATACTCTGAAAGTTTTAAAGGCTGATTCCATCCGAATTGACGACGAAGGTCGTGGAAGACATTTAAAAATTACCCTCCTTGATATTCCTGCCGAAAAATTAGAAGAATATCTTGAAGAAA
>JAHQWX010000385.1 GCA_029856375.1 Promethearchaeia archaeon
AAACCTATTGTAGAATTAATAAGCTTTTGGTTAATAATATGGTTAAAGTTCCGAAAGATTTACAGAAAAAAAAGAAAGATGTTCCCAGACGACCTCAAGCAAAACCTGCGCGAAAAGGAGAACAACAATACGGCTCAAGAGCTATGCGGAGAAAAATGCAACAACAAGGAATTTCTATGGATCAAATTGAAGCTAAACGCGTAATTTTTGAACTAGAAGATAAAACTTTAGTGTTAGACCAACCCGAAGTGTTTTTAATGAAACAAATGGGTCAAGAAATTTATCAAGTGGTTGGATCCGCTGAAGAAAAATCGCTCAGCGTATTAGCTGATGATACTTCAATAAATGGAGAAACTATGGAAAGGGAAGAGATATCAGAAGAAGACTTAAAACCTAAGATTACAGAACAAGATATTCAATTGGTAGCTGCCCAAGCAAATGTAACGTCTAAGGAAGCTGAGGTGGCGCTTGAACAAGCGGAAGGTAATATCGCCAAAGCAATAATTTTTCTCAAAAATAAACCCTAAATAATAGACAAAAATTAAAGAGTAATGACTAATTAAAACTAATAAATTAAAAACTGCTACTAATTTCCTGAATCATGTCAAAAAGAGAAAAAAAACCTCTTAAAAGAGTAACAGAGCTACACGAAACGGATGAAGAGTTTTTGAAAATCCTTCAATTTACTGGTTGGGTGTCTTTATTAGTTGGTGTAGGGTTACTCGCTTTTCTAGGTTACCTTTGGTTTATTGACGATAACCACCAAATTTCTATCGCTGGTTTCACAATTGACATAAGTACTTCATTAGTTACTGTTATGCTATTTAGCATATCTACTTGTGCCTTCAGTTTCGGATTAGTAGATTTGCTAAGAAAGGATATTACCAAAAAAAAACAGTACTTCCTCTCTTGGATTGTAGGAGAATTCCTTTTAGCTCTGTTTGGTATCTTTTCCTTGGCCGCATATCAATGGTAATAAAAAAGATCACTTTTTCCTCGAAAATTAAATATACTCCTCTCTATATGGAGAAAAAGCTTCAATTACTTCCGCTTCTTCAAGAATGAAAGCGCCATGCTTTTGATTCGAATTAAATATATAGGAATCTCCTTTTTTAGCTACAAAGTTTTCGATTTTCTCATTAATCTCTATGTCAAAGCGTATTTTACCTCTCAATACGAATCCTGCTTGACTAGCTTCGTGATTGTGAAGCGGGAGGCTGATATCTTTCTTTAATAAAAAGTGGCATATCATTACCTCTTTATTAAAGGCTAATGTTTTTCTAAATATACCATCTAACATTTCAACCGATTCAACATCTTCTACGCTAATTTTTAACTTATTATCCGACATTTTTAAAACCTACATAGTAAAGTAGAAAATATTTCTTTAAATATGACAGTTTTATTTTAACAACAAAAATAGTTTTCGAAATTTTCGAAAGGTTTAATCGCTTGAAAATAGAAATTAGAAAATTTTCAAGGTCTCGTCAATTAAACGACAAAAAAATAATACAATAACAAAAAGAAAATTAAAAAATAAAACCCCACAAAAAAAGAGAAGCGATTCTATAGCAAGTTTAAACTGCATACTAAGATGTTAATAACATATTGATTGAGAAGAAATAATACTGTTAAAAAATGAAGAAGTAACAATATCTTTTTATATAAGAAGGAAATAGAATTTATATGTAACTCGATTAAATATAGAATTCGAAGAATACAAGAAGATGTCCCACAATAAACCGACAAAATTACCGTGTTCTTCTGCTATATATCTTCTCACTTGAACATCATTTGTTCAAACTCCAATGGTAATAAAAATCTAAAAAACGATTTGTCATGGTAATTACAGCCCAAACGGAAGAACTAGATAGTACCAAGAAAAAACTTACAAATATTAAACAAAACCGTCTTTGGTATGTAAAAAACCTCCTCCCTAAAGTCTTCCAGTCAAAAGGAGATGTAGTAGATTTTAATCCGCTTAAGATCGAAGAAAGTCTCATAAAAGAGACTGGAATGAACAAGGATGATGCAAACCACATTACAGAATTTGTCGTCAGAAGAATCATTTCCGCTGGAATTAAATTTTTATCAGGTCCCCATATTCGAGAATTGGTATGCTCTGTCTTGTCGGAACAAGGTTATGAAACCGAGAGAAAATTATATACAAGAATCGGTATGCCATTAAAGGACTATGAGGCTCTTTTATTTAGAGGAAATAAAGAAAATGCAAACCAATTTTCTAACCCTGAATCAATACATAATTGGAGTGCAGACCAAATTTCTGCAGAATATGCCTTATTGCGTTTGTTGAATACCGAACAATCTCACGCCCATTTATCGGGTGATATCCATGTACACATGTTAAGATACTTCGATTTGCGACCCTTTTGTCAAGAATGGGACTTAAGAATAATTCTAAAACACGGCTTGCCACCAACTCGAACTTGGAGCAATTCAGCGACCTCAAAAGCTGCTAACTCTGCTTTGGTTGCGATGCTACACGCAGCAAAGTGGTTAGGCATAGTTCAAGGTGAATTCAGCGGTGGGCAGGGATATGACAACTTTACGACAATGATTGCCCCTTATCTTGTGGGTGCAAGCGATAAAGAAGTTTTACAAGCCGCTCAATGCTTTATTTTTGAAACAAATCAAATCTTTGCCGCAAGAGGCGGGCAAGTACCGTTTACTTCAATCTCGTGTACACCAGATGTCCCAAAAAGTTTAGAAGATATCGACGCAATCGGTCCGGGTGGAAAAATTGTAGGTAAGTATGGAGATTTTAGAGATGAGACATTAAGACTCTTTAATGCCTTAAGCGAAATTTATTACGAAGGCGACGGATTCGGACGCTTATTTGCATTTCCTAAGCACGAGATAAAGTTAAAG
>JAHQWX010000386.1 GCA_029856375.1 Promethearchaeia archaeon
CGAATTGGGTAAAGTACCATAGTAGTATTCCCAATAATTGTTTAATCCATCGGAATCTAAGTCTTGATTTGTATCTGAATCATCTAAAGGATTTAAATCGTAGTTAACTTCCCATCCATCGGGCATATTATCAAAATCCGAGTCTGAATTGTTCGCATCCGTCTCGTAAGTGAAGATTTCGTTCCAGTCGCTTAATCCGTCAGAATCTGTGTCGCTCAATGTAGCATTCAATCCTATACTTACTTCCCATCCGTCCCATAAACCATCAGAATCAGTATCTTTTACTTGAGGATTCGTTCCATTAGTATATTCGTAGTAATTTTTAAGACCATCAGAATCAAGGTCTTCAAATTTATCGGAAGGATCTCCAGAATTTAATCCATAAGTTTCTTCCCAATCGTCGGGCATATCATCTCCGTCTGAATCTGCTGAAAAATGTAGCGTGCCAAAAGAAAATTGGTCATTATTAGATTTTACATTAGAATGATTAGTATAAATTAAAAATAAGCTGAAAATTAGGGAGAACATTGCTATAAAAAGAAAAGTTCTTCTCAAGTGCTCTCTTAATAAGTGTAATTTCATGAGAATATATTGAGATTTAAAGAATATATGATATTTTTTATGAAATAAAAGATATTAAAGTTTTTAAAATTAAATTTCAGCAAAAAATGTGTCGATGACTTCTAATCGTTTTGGTACAAACTCGAATAGATCGCTTAGATGTTCATTTAAATTAAATTCTTCTTTACCATACACATGATACCAGTATGTTGCATCAACATCAGTTATAGGTTTCCATCGGGGATCGTACATCTCGATTTCTAGGTGAGCATCTATCTCATCATATACCTCGTTTATTAAGTTTGAAAGAAAAGTATCCGTCCAAATTTCCGCCCTTAATTCAAACCAACGCGCTTTACAATCTTGTAAAAACGATGCGTTGTCTAATAACCGATAATATAAATAATTAGGAAATCTAATTGGATCCAGATCAGTATCATTAACATTCCATTCCAACCAACCCCATCGTCCAAAACAACCATCGTGGTCCCATGGGACTAAATAATATTTGCTTGGATAGGAATTTCGAACAATAAAATAATTCTTATCCCAAAAGTCGTTGTGGTATATGTAATAATTAAATAGAAAAAAATCTATTAGATTCGTCTTATTAAATAGGGTAAAAATTCCATCTTGTGGATCGAAAAAGACCGCGTCTGATGTATTATTAACAAAATCAATAATTTCTGGTAAAAGAGTGTCCATTATATTTATATCTTCTAGATTGGGCCAGTCTTGTTCCCAAAGATCCGGGTCGTAATATCGAAATCCACTCCCCCGTTGTTTTAATTGAAACATTAAGCTAGAATTGGTATTATTTTGCCATTGATCAAATCCTAATAATTTCTTGTCCATCTTTTCACTAAGTAGATACAGTCCTTGAAACTCTCCGTTAAGATAAAGCATTATATATTCCGTTTCTGGCAAAATTGCGGTTGCATCTTTTGGTAAAATGCTGCGCCATAGATTAAAGGCGAGTTTGTATCGCATCCTTGTAAAATCGAGATAGCAAGCAAAGAGAAGCCAATCATCGTCGTTTCTCATCCCAAGCAATGGTTCGTTTTTGTGTAATTCTAATCTATACCCTTTTTTGTCCCATAAATGAGATCTAGTACCCCTTAATCTTATACTTGCCTCAATGAGCCCGCTTCTATATCCTGGATGAGAGCGATATAACCTAAATGAACAATTTTTATAACTATAACCAATTTGCTCCTCGCATGTCATGAACATTTGCGGTAAATTTGACGGAATATTGAATGGCTCATCTAAAATCTGTACTCGACCGTTAATCCAATCTATGATAGTATTATATAGATCTGATGGTGGTTGTTTGGGATCGTCTCTTAGCATTCCCTCACGCATTTTTTTATATATCTGAGAACATTTCAAAACCAAATTTTCAGTTGTCCAAATATTGCTTCTTAATTCCAACCAGCGATCTTCCAAGTCTTCGATTAAGTTGTTATTTAACGACTCGTTATCTGGGAAGAGTAATCGGTAAAAAATATGATTCCACTTTGCAAATCCGACATTGTCAGATTCCTTATTAAACCAATAATTTGAAGGGAAAGCATCTGTTCTTGAAATCCCCCAGCTAATATCGAAATCCCAAGGAGTAAAAAATAACTTAGAGCCAAAATTGTTATTTCGAACGAGATATAGTTTATTTCCTTCTAAGCTATCGTGTCCCACTAATAAACCGAATAATAGAAAATCTATTAGCTGCTGTCGGTTTATTTTTGAAAAAATGCCATCGTTCGTATTAAAAAATTGTTGTTCGTTAGAATATTGAAGGAATTTATCTAATTCAACTGGAAAATTGCTGTAATCTTTCTCATTTGGAAAAATCTGTTCCCATGGTTCGTTGTTATCTCCATTCCAATCATTTCCCTTAAAAATTAGGTCTTGTTCCTCGGAATTCTCTTGTACCTCAGTCGAGAGATTATACAATTTGCGGTCCACTCGTTCTGTTAGCAAATACAAACCCATATAGCAATCATCTATAAACAAATCAACTGGTTCGGCGTTAGAAATTTTGCACATTGGATTAATTGAATTCAACATGTTATAAACATCATAAGCTAATTTTGTTCGAAAAGCGCTGCCAAACTCTTTTGATGGTAATAACAACCAATCATCATCATCTCTCATATTTAATAACATTTCATTATTGTTTAATTCCAAGGAGTAACTATCGTTTAAATCCCTTTGGCGAATTTCAGCAGGAAGCGCTCTATTTGCCCATCGTTCTAAAGCCATTGTGGGATTATGAGGATTAATAAATATAGTGCAATCTTGATCGTTATTAGTAATTATTGAGGTTG
>JAHQWX010000387.1 GCA_029856375.1 Promethearchaeia archaeon
TTTTTCTTTTAGGGCTATCTTTATACTGAGGTATGCCAATGAATCTTTAAGACTTTTAATATAAAATACATATTCTATTGGAAAGTGCTGTTCGCCTACTAAGTTTAGCACGGTTTCTTTTATGCCCGCATTACTAATAATCAAATTAGATTGAATAATCTCCCCATTCTCTAATTCAACACCAATTACTTTCCCTTCCTCAATAAGTATTCGCTTCACGGAAGCGTTAGATCTTACCTCAGAACCAAATTTTTCTGCTAATTCTATAAAAGCTCGCGAAATCGAACCCGAACCACCCTTAACATAGCCAAACGACGAGTCCAAAAACATATTTCTGAAGCTATAAATAAATTCCCCGGCAGAAGCAGTATAATATGGTAAACCAAAATAAAGAATACAAACGCAGTTGAAAAAATCGTGTACGGCAAGGTTTTCGGTATATGTTAATATCCAATCCTTAAGAGTTATGCTGTCGTAGTTATTAATATCGGCTTCGCTTGCTGATAACAGCGTTAAAAACATGGTAATTACTTTATCCATTTCTTCTGAATCCAAAGAAATAAAATCTAAAAATTTTCGTATATTTTCTAGTTCTGAAAAGTGTAACGGCATTTGAAAGGTTTTACCGGCGTATTTGATATCTGTTGCTGGGTCGTTATATATCCAATTAAGAGCTTCTTTTGCTCCACACTCGTTTAAAACTTGGTAATGTGGTCCGTTTCCGGACCTTGAAAACATATGTACGCCAGCTTCGAGGGTAAATCCTTCTTTTTCGTATGTAGAAGCTTTTCCTCCAAAAAAATTGTTTCTTTCGCAAATTATCGTTTTCAAATTGGACTTAGATAATAGGGCCCCACACGCGGACCCGCCAACTCCTCCTCCAACGATAATTATTGGTTTTATATTATCATCACTCTATTAGATTTTCAATATACTCAAAAAGATCAACCATTTCGATGGGTAAATCGTATTTTTTTATTGCATCTTGAAGATTGCGCTTACAGAATGGGCAACAAGAAATCAGTTTCGTCGCTCCCGTGGCTATTGCCTCCTCAACTCTCTCGCGAGCTGACCACAAGGCGAAATCTGGTAAGGCAGCTTTAACGCCCGCGCCTGCTCCGCAACACCATGAAAACTCTTTAATTCGTTCCATTTCAACCAATTTAACGCCGGGAATACTGGATAAAATCTTACGAGGTGCGTCGTATACACCTAGATGCCTTCCCAGATGGCACGGATCGTGATAAGTTACAGTCTCGTTAACCTCTTTCAATTTTATCGAATCTATTATCTCAGCAAGAAACTCGACAGCGTGAAGAGGTTCAAATGAATACTTTCCCCCATATTTTTCGTAATCCTCCTTAAATGTTCGAATGCATCCGGCACATGAAAAAAGTAGTTTTTTTACACCTAAGTTTTCAATTTCCTTTAAATTGTGTTCCATCACTTTTAAAGCAAGATCTCTTTGACCGGTTCTGAAGAGTGGGCTGCCGCAACACCACTCGTCTGCAAGGACGGTAAAATCAACATTAAGCTTATTTAAAATATTGGCAACTGCTTCTACAGAGTCAATTGTTCTGTAAGACGCAGTACAACCAATGTAATACCCAATATCAGATTGCTTCCCAATTACACTTTTATCCTTAAGCCATTGAAGTCGCTCGTTGTGAGGCTCGTTGTATGCATTATGTTTTTGTTCGACGCTACTAGCAAAATTTTTATGCTCGGGAAGTGGACCAAAACCATCTTCTACAAGTTTTGCTTTTAACTCTTCAAAAATTTCAAGAGGTTTCAATCCTTTAACATAATAGCATTGACTATTACAAGCTCCACATCCAGTACAAGAGTATAGGATATGTAAAAGTCTGTCTGTGTAGTCTAAATCTCCATCGGCAATCGCTCTAGCAATCTCCATCTTCCCCGAAGCGAAATAAGAATCAAAGCGAAAACGCGTACCACTGGGGCAGACGCGCGAAAACTGAGCGCTTTTAACGTCTACTGGTAGAACTATCTTGCATATGGAGCATTTACTGCAGCGAGCTGCTTCATCTCTTCTTTCCTTTAACAATTTAACCATCTCTCATTTTAAGTAATAAGTCTATTGGGATTCATAATGCCTTTCGGATCAAATTGATCCCTAACATATTTTAAAAAGTTGCTATGCACTGGATTTTTCGCATAGACCATACCAGCTACTGGTCCATACGGTCTATCTACATTTCCTCCAAGGTCCACAACTTGTTTATATATCTCAAGGTATAGCTTTTCGACTTTTTCTTTCTCACTTCCATCTGCAAAAATTAAATACTCAATGAAACAAGCGCGTCCCAATTCTATCGGAGTGATTAATATGCCTAACTCTTGTTTTGGATAATCTTCTGCTTGAAGAATTGTACCTACTTTCTCGTGAAATTCAGACAATCTATCTATGATCGTGTAGAATGAAATTTTACGGCAATTTTCCTTATAGTTGAGAAGTTTTGATATTCTGTCAGGACACGAAAGCTCGTCTAAGACGATTTTCTCGGATGATTCTGACGATGCTATCGAAGAACTTGGAGTAATACCAATATCTTTAAGATCTTCTACTTCGTATTTAATCTTCTCTTCGGGTCCCGCCAGATAGAGTATAACGATCCATTCTGGTAGTTTTTCTAATAACGCTTTCTGATCTGATGAAATTTCACTAAATAGCGTGGAGAAGCTAAATTTATTTAGAAGAAGGCACATCTCTCCAATTTCTGTACGTTCTATCTTGTACAAAGGATCGATAAGATCTTGAATTTTATCGAACGAAAGAAATTGAATTTTTCGCGATTCAGGCATTACTTTTATTTTAATCGACGCTTTTGTAGCAAGACCGAAAGTTCCTTGGGAACCCGAGAT
>JAHQWX010000388.1 GCA_029856375.1 Promethearchaeia archaeon
GATTAATTCGTTAAAATGAATCCTATAAAATACAAAAGCATATTTTTCGACTTAACAGAAGATGAAATAATGTGGAAGGAACGCGTTGATGACATGTTAGCAGATAATCTCGCGCCACACATCGAAGATATCGAAAGTGGGAAAACCGAAATCTGGGATGTGATCAGGCCCATCGCTAAAGGAGGATACAGCGCAATAACCTTTCCCAAACGATTCGGGGGATTAGGTCTATCTATGAAACACGATTTAATCTGTTCGGATGCCGTATGCGCATACAGCTTACCCGTTGATATGTCGCGCTTATCTGGGGTATATCCAGCTTTATTAATTAGAATGTTCGCTAAATCAAAACCAATGAGGCATTATGTTGAATCTCTCGCGAGAGGAAAAAAAATTGGAGCTTTTTGCTTTACAGAACCTGATGCGGGAAGCGATCTATCTCGAATGAGAACGCTAGCTGAGATGGATGACAAGAATAACGAATACATATTAAACGGTGAAAAAAGGTTTATTGTCAACGGAAGCGTTGCTGATATTCTTGTAGTGTACGCTCGAAATGGGGCATTTATTGTTGAATCTGATTGGGATGGTTTTGAAGTTATTGAAGAATATACGATGATGGGACTTAAAGGGCTCCACC
The DNA here is from genome assembly GCA_029856375.1 of Promethearchaeia archaeon. Lineage (GTDB taxonomy): Archaea > Asgardarchaeota > Lokiarchaeia > Sigyniarchaeales > SOKP01 > 6H3-1. Next base: position 641 of record JAHQWX010000388.1, read on the forward strand.
TAGGTCATATTAAATTTAATAACATTCGAATCCCTGTTGGAAACGAACTATTTTACAAACCAATGAAAAAAGAATCCACCGAAGCGAAATCCGGAAAAACCGCTTCTATAGCTAGCATGCAAGTTATGCTCGCTCCTGAAAGGGTTGCCTTAGCAGTACAAGCTTTAGGTGTCGCTAAAACTGCGTTACATACCGCGATAAAATATTCACAAGAACGAGTTCAATTTAAAAGACCAATTTCAGAATTTGAAGGTATTAACTTTAAAATCGCTGATATGGCAACTAAATTTGAGGCTGCTAAGTCGCTGTTAAATAGAATGATTAATTCCATGGAAAGTGCAACTCTAGCTGCAATGACTAAATTATTCTGCTGTCAAGCGGCGTGGGAGATTTGCGACGATGCGCTTCAAATTTTAGGGGGAATCGGATACACAAACGAATATCCCGTTGAGAGATGCCTTCGCGATGTACGGCTCTTACGAATTGGTGGTGGTACTGACGAAATTATGAAATATGTTATTCAGAAGGGCGTCTATAAAGGAGATTTAGAAAAAGAAGAAGGTGGAGAAAAAGTCTCATACTTTTAGGCGATTAATTGTGGTCAACCAAGAAAAAATTCATTCCAGAGGCGAAATGCAAGATTTTTTCTTCGATGATCCTGTTTCAGCCAAATTTAGCTTGGAACTTAGCGAAATAAGAGTAGATTACTTCTATTTTAAAGAATCAATGCACTTGGAAACCAAGGAAAAGCAAGTAATGAACATTGCTTTACTTAAAGGAAAGTCGAAAATAATACATAATGATACAAGCTACGATATTAGTCAATTCGACTTTATTTTTTTACCACCCAATACAAACATAGAAATAATCCCAGAGGTAAAAAGCGTTGAGCAAAATAAAATTTGCATCGTAAAAACTCCCATTATAAGCACAGATATCAATCCAAATGTAAAGTTTGAAATACAAAGATTTGATTTTCAAAACTTCGTTGATAGAGGAGAATTGAGCGATTCAAAAAAGATGGCTACTTTTAGAACCGTTTGGACCGCTTTCAGAAATGGTTATTTCATGTCTGGCTTTACTAACATTCCAAATAAAGCGTTAAAGCAAGGAGTTGTAACAAGCGTAAATCTTGAAAAAAAGTCTGATGGAAGTGATGAGATTTATCCTCATGTTCATCATGGATTTCCAGAGGTATATATATTTTGTATTTCTGATAAGACTATAGCAATCTCGCAATATTTAATAAACGAAAGCGGCGAATCTGTAGTGAAGGAGCGGTTTGATGGAGAAGGTTTATTTTTTCCAGGACATCTCGGGCACATAAATTTTGTCCGTCCCACCTACAAAAATTTGGATTATTGCCAGTATATGTGGATTATCGGTACCTACGGCAAAAAGAGCGATATCGAACCCGTTACATTAAAAGCATGAAAGGTCCTTTTCTTATTTTGAAAAAATGATGTATTCGTCGTTTGAAGACCAAGGAGCTATACCCTTTAAAATGAAAATTTCCAATTCTCTTCTAATAATTTCTTCGTTGAGACCTATTAGCGCTTCTTCTAAAAGCGTGTATGCTTCTTTATATGATATTTTGTCTCTAGATTCTGAAATCGGCAATAATTTTTCGTAGATTATTTTCCCCCTCACAGTTGATTGAATGTTAGAGTGAAGCATATAAAATTCGTGAACCATCGAATCGTCAAAAACATCGTCGTTGTAACTTTTCATTCTCTCTAAAAGTAAAAGCGCTTCTTCGAATTTTTTCTCTTTGATTAATCCTTTTGCCTCTTCTAATTCAATCGCAAATTTGGTCTTCTTATCGTCGTTCATTTTGATCTGATAATGCTTCAATATATATTTTCAATTTTTTTTCTAATTTGTATCTTTCCATTTCAATAAAAGGAATATTATAATCTAAATGTGAAATATTTTGAATAATAATTCTAATCAAGAAAAACGAGCAGAAATATTATATTTTATAATGAGAACGGATTTATTCCAGATTCACTAACTTTATATAGAATATATTTATTTATTAATAAAAGTAAAAGGTGGATTGTAAATTGAATAAAGACAAAATTGGTGAGATTGTCGAAAAGCTGAGACCTCAATTGCAGATGGACGGTGGCGATGTGGAGTTGGTAGATGTCACAGATGACGGAATCGTGAAAGTTAGATTAATGGGTCATTGCCGCGGTTGCGCCTTTTCGCAGATGACGCTCAAAATGGGAATAGAGC
>JAHQWX010000389.1 GCA_029856375.1 Promethearchaeia archaeon
ACTCAATAAACTTTGTGGCTTCTGCGTTTTTCAACCAGTCTTCTGAAGGTTCCCATAGTTTTTTTCTGTCATCTGACATTTGAATTTCTCACTTTAAAATCAAAATTTTTAAAATAGAATATTAAAAGCTTACACGAAATAATATTTAACTCTTTTTTAAAGGCTTATCCCTTTCCGCTCAATATTCTGTTAAGCCGATCTCTAATTTCGTTTAAAACGAAATCTCGCATTTCTTTCGAAGATAAGTCGTAAAAACCTCCAGATATTGGCTCTGTGATTTTAGCGCGTAATTTTAAATTAGATATTGTCCACGCAGCGCCAAATATCGAACTAAATATATAATAAAGGAGGTTGGGCGTTCTGTTATTTTGGATTTTTAATTCTTTTTGCGCTTTTCTTACGACATCAAACATCATTTTCATAGTTCCAAACATTTCATAATCCCGTTCTAACGGTCCAACTTTTTTGGAACGAGGCGCTGAAATTAAAAACATCATTTGATATCTCTTATAATCTGCGACTGCAAAATCCAAGAAAAATTCCCCAATTTTCATGAAGAGATCTAGGTAATCTCCTTCGTGTTCGTTGATTAATTTTTTCATACCGGCGTTGAGATCCTCGAAATATTGCTGTCTAATAGCGATCCAGAGTTCTCTTTTACTTTTTACATAATTATATAGGTTTGGCTGCGTCATTCCTAACTTTCTCGCTAAAGCCCTCATGCTAAATCCGTGCGATCCGAATTTAACGAACATTTCTCGACCATCTTTTAATATTTTCTCGAATTGTTCCGCTTTTTTCTCTGGAGCTCTCGCCCTCGTGGCTTTTTTCTCGTTTGCCATAAATTTTACTCTCGTTAAAAACTAAAAGAACACTGATTTCATACAAAAAGTTTTAGTTATCTATGATAATTTAGCATGGTCGATCTTTTTAAAGTTTTTACAAATTTTTACGAATATCAATTTTCTTGCGCAATGAAAATATTTAAAATGTTTCTTATCGAAAATATGATTATTAAACAATATTTGAAGTCTATAAAAATTAAATAACAAGTGTTTAAAAATGGCAGAAGAATTTCCGAATAATCCAGAAAATAAATTAGTAATTAGTTGTGCGTTAGCGGGCGCAGCAACAAGAAAAGAACAGAATCCCGCTGTACCTTACGGACCTGAAGAATTTGGAGACGAAGCAAAAAAGTGTTATGACGCAGGAGCTGCAATAGTCCATATCCACGCGAGAGACGCTAATCAAGGTGGTATTCCTACACCAGACTTAGACATTATTAAAGCGACCGTAGAGAACATAAAACAAAAAGCACCAGATGTGATTATAAATTTGAGCACCGCGATTAGCATAAACGCTACGGATCGGGAAAGAATTATGCCCGTAAGAAAATATAAACCTCCGTTAGCATCACTGAATACAAACTCAATGAATTTTTCAATTGGTGATTTCTCCACGGGGAAAGTCGTAATGGCTGCAGGTAATGTTTTTACGAACACCTTCACTACTATCCAAAACTTTGCGAAAAAAATGAAGGGCGCAAAGACAAAACCAGAAATGGAAATTTACGACATGGGCGGAATGTATAACATGCTTTTCCTAAACAAGCAGGAAGGCTTGTTTGAACAACCACTCCACTTTCAATTCGTGTTTGGCGTACTCGGTGGTCAACCGTTCACCCCTAGAAACTTAGCCAATTTACTCGAACTAAAACCTCCAGGAGCTACATGGAGCGTATGCGGTGTTGCCAAGCTGCAATTTCAGGCAGGCTTGTGTGCTGCTGCGTGGGGCGGCCACATTCGCGTTGGCCTTGAGGACAATATTAGAATGCCAAATGGCGAACTCGCAAAAGGTAGCTGGGAGCAAGCTCAATGGGCTGTAAATGTTGCTAAAGTAGCTGGGCGAGAAATCGCGCAAGGAGAAGAAGCGAGGAAAATATTTAATCTCTTACGAGACGATGTAGATTTATCCGGTTAAATAATTCAGTTCAATCCTTTTATTAGGTTATTTCTTTTTTTTTTTTTATTTTTTTTATCGATCTATGTGGTATATGTAAAGATTTATTGCGTTATTAGGACATTTTCTCGTGCAAATACTGCACCCATAGCATTGTCCTGTAGTGATTGCTTTTCCGTCATCACCGAACTCCCGTATTTTTAAAGGACAAATCCTAATACAAGTCCCACACGATTTACACTTAGAGGATACAGTTTCTGCTTTAAATGCTCTGTGTTTGAGTTCTTCGATTTTTTTTTGTAGAGCAATAGAAGCAGCTTTCATGAGTTTAAGTCTAGGATTAATAAAATGATTATGTAATTTAACATTTGACCGAATAAATAGTTAATTTATACGACAATACAAGGCATTAAAAAAGAAAAATAGAAAAAGAATAAATATTTTTGTTATCATGCAAAGGAAATTAAGATATTCTCGAAACTGCGTTTTTTAAAAGTTCTTCTGCACCCTTCGTAAATTCTGATAATATATCAGGGACGCTCATAATATCATCAATCAATCCTATAGTTTGCCCCACGGGAATAGCGCCGTTTTCTACATCACCTTGAGTGTAAACAATCTCGTAGCTATGTAAATCTTCTAAAAATCCTTCTAAACTGTAGCTCAATTCCTGCGCAATTTTTTCGTCCTTACTAAGAATGCGCCCGTGCTCGAGCGAAAAATGATTTTTAATTAATCTGATTGGTCCGAATCCTCCTGTCGTGAGGATTGTATCTGATGCGCTTGCTGGTGGAATTAAGTCTTTATAATTTGGATGAAATTCGCTTTCTTTCGAGGCAATAAATCTAGTACCCATTGCGATTGCATCACATCCAAGAGCGACCCCAGCAGCAACTCCTTGAGGGCTAGCAAAACCTCCACA
>JAHQWX010000390.1 GCA_029856375.1 Promethearchaeia archaeon
CCATTATAGGATTCTTTATTTTTCCCATAATAGGTGCTGTAGTTGGTATTTGGATACAAATGTGGATTCCGAAGAAAAAGGACTTAAAGACTCTTTTATTGTTAGATTTTGTTTTTATGGCCATTGGTTTTTTAATAGCTTTTTTTGGCGCACTGCCCAGTCCTATCCAATCTGATATCGTGTACTCACCACCCCCTAACAGATGGATTGTTAGTATTGGTCTTGGTTTTGTATTTATGGGATTCTTAGGGAACATGATTTATCTCGATCCCTTAAATTCTGATGTTGTAGATTACGACGAATTTCTAACAGGAAATCGACGAGAAAGCGTCTATTCGGGTATAAATTGCATCATTTCTAAACCTATGTATTCGGTTGTATTAGCAGTGTTTCCGACAATTCTAGCCATTTACGGTTTGCTCCCAGCATCCCCTGAAGACCCCACATCCAGCGCTTTAGTAGTCGCAAGTGGATTCCAAAGCGCTATAACTGGCGTTGCTATTGGTAGCTTTTTATTTCCGGCGATATTAGCGATAATCGGCTTAATTACTTTTATATGGTATCCGCTAGATCGAAATAAATTATTAGAAATTCGAGATGCATTATCTCAAAAACACGCCCAACAGCGCTTAACTCTTCATAAGTCGAATTAAAAAAAAGAAAAAATAAGATTAATTCCATTGATTTGGTAAAACCTCATGAACGCAAAAGATAGGGTTCATAAAGCATTAAACCACGAGGAAGCCGATCGAATTCCATCTTTTGAAGATGAAATTAATAATTTAAGTATTTGCCATTATTATGGAGAGAAATTTTTGCTAGAAGGAATGCAAAGAATTCTAAAAATTACCGCATATCTCGTACCTTTTAAAAATCGAATTTTCAAAAAAGCTGCATCTTCTAAGGACACTTTAAAAAGGAGATTTCAACGGAAGGCCAATATTTGGAGAAGAGCGGGATTAGATTTAATGACAATGTCTTTATCTATGTTTCCTAGAAAGTATTATAAATGGGGTTATGTGGACGAGTTCGGTCGGGTTTTTAGGTGTGTGAAAAATCCTTATGATCGTATGGATATGTTTTACTATGATGGAGGCTTTCTCAAGGATTTTGAAGATTACGAATCCTTTGATCAACCAGATATTGATGACGAGACTAGAGAAGTGAACTTTAGAGTAACAAAAGAAATAACCAAAGAGAGCAATGGAGAACTTTATGTTATCGCCGGATTTGGTGCTCTATTAGAGATGACCTGGGAAGCGTTTGGCTTAGAAAATTTTTCGCGTTTAATGACTAGACATAAACAAGTGAAAAAAATCTTTGATGACCGGGGCAAATTTGCTTTAGAATTAACAAAGCGGAGCGTTGAATGGGGAACCGAATTGCTTTGGATATGGGACGACTATGCGTATAAATCAGGACCGTTTATGAGTCCTAAAAATTTCGAGCGTTATGTTTTTCCGTGGTTAAGGAGAATTTGCGATTACGCACATAAAAACGATGTGAAAATTTTATTACATAGTTGTGGGGACATCATGTCTATATTTGAAGACCTAATTGATTGTGGAATTGATGCCTTTAATCCAATTGAGCCAACTACAGCAAATCCTGACTATGATATCTTTAAATTAAAAGAGAAATATGGGGATAAAATTACATTAATAGGAAATGTGAATCCTCAAGATTTAGCCGATAAAAATCCCGATTTTATTGCAGAGTCCACGAAAAAATTAATAAAAGAGTGCGGTCCGGGTGGGGGTTTTATATTGGCTTCAGGTCACAGCATCTTCCCAAGAATAAGGCTCGAAAACTTCTTAGCAATGAGAGAAACAGCTGTAAAGTATGGAAATTATCCCATAAAAATTCCCGATTAGTAAATCACATCTATTTTTGTGTAAATATTAAAAGAAATGCTCCCGGGGGGATTTGAACCCCCGATCTCAGGTTTTCCTATAGGATATGGACATTTTTTTGTTAGTTATCCTTGTACATCCATACGTCATTATAAGACCTGCGCCTATTAGTACACCAATATCAGGTGTGACCTTTAACCAAACTAAGCAACGGGAGCGTAATTTTTCGATTTATTCTCTGCATTTATTCCGTTCTTATATCACTTTAGTTGGCAAATTAATAAAAATTTTTTTAATACTTACGCTATAATTATAATTATTATTCTATGAGGTATTCTTAAGAGTTGTCAGCTAAAGATAAGAAATTAATTGACGCCATCCTTGATTTTGACGAAGATGAAGTGATTGAGACCATCAATCAAATGAAATCCTCCGGCACAAAACCGTTAGAAATCATGGAAGTTTGCCGAAAAGCGATGGACCAAGTTGGGAAGATGTTTAAAGAAAAACAAATTTTTCTTACTGAATTGATAATGGCCGGCGAGCTGCTCAAAACAATAATGGCAGAGATTGGACTTACCGCTGACAAATTGGCGGTCGAATCGGGTCAAAGTAAAGGAAAGATATTAATTGGTACTGTTGAGGGCGATATTCACGATATTGGAAAAAACATTGTCTCGAGTCTGCTTATTTCAAACGGTTATCAGGTAATTGATATTGGAGAAGATGTTCCACCCGCAAAATTTGTTGAAGAAATCAAAAAGCACAAGCCACAAATCGTTGCCTTAACTGGTCTTTTAACCCTCGCCTACGATTCTATGAAAAATACAATTGACGCTTTCGCGAAAGATGGAATCAGAAAGCAAATAAAAGTTATGGTTGGTGGAGGTGCTACCGATAAGCAGGTTTGTGAATATGTGGGAGCTGATGGGTTCGGTACGAGCGCGGTGGACGCAGTTAAACTCGCTAAGGAATGGATTAAGGAGTGATCGATATGCTAGCAGGTCTCGCCAGAATG
>JAHQWX010000391.1 GCA_029856375.1 Promethearchaeia archaeon
ATGGGGTTATAAAGCTCAAGCAATTGGTTCTGGAGCTACTGAAGCCCGAGCCTACTTAGAAGAGAATTATAAGGATGGTTTGAGCGATGAGGATTTGATATTACTCCCAATAAAAGCACTAAGCGAACTTATGGGGGATGATTTAACCCCAAATACTTATGAAATCGCAACCATTATGAGGGACGATCCCATATTCAAAATTTTAGATGGGAAAGAGAAAAGTGAATTATTGAACAAAATTTAACGCTAATCACAATAATTTTGTAGATTCGGGCGAAAACAACCAGAAAATCTATCGTCATATATAATTTAATTCAATGGGAAAGAATGATCAGAGATAGAGCTAGAATAGATTTAGGTAACCATGTCATTGGGAGAATTGAAAAGGGAAATAGAAAATTTGAAATGCTTCTAGATCCCGAGAAAGCGTGGGACGCAAAAAAAAAAATTAGAGAAGAAATAAATAAAAGATTAAAGAAAGGAGAGACCGAGTCTCGTTTAACTATTGACGAAATTTTAAATTTCCCTGGTGTAAATCTTGATTTAATTTTTGAAAGTTTTGCCATCTTCGAAGATTTAAAAAGGGGGGAAAAAGCCTTAGACGCTGACATGGAAATCATTTTTCAAACTACAGATCCCATTAGAATTGGTGCGGAAATATTGCTTAATGGTCAGATTCAATGGACGCAAAAACAAAGAGAAGAAGAATACGGGAAGAAAAAGAAACAAATTATAAGTTTAATCGCGAAAAATGCAATAAATCCTCAAAATAAAAAACCTCATCCTCCAGAACGAATCGAAAAGGCAATCGAAGAAGCAAAAGTTAAAATTGATATAATGAAAAACGCAGAGGAACAAGTTGATGAAATCGTTAAAGGAATCCAATCCGTTATTCCTATAAGAATTGAACAAATAGAATTAGCAATTAAAATTCCGGCTTCTTTTACTGCAAAAGGATATAATATGGTAGCAAGATTTGGAACTATTAAAAAAGAAGAATGGCAATCGGATGGTTCTTGGGTTTCTATTATTAATTTACCCGCAGGCTTACAAGCTGAATTTTTAGATAAATTGAACAAATTGACTCACGGCCGAGTGCAAATAAAATCTCTCAAGTAGGCAGAGAATTGGTTTTTTTGAAATTTTTCTTAGATTTTCGTTAGGTAAACACAAAAGAAGGTGAGATAATTATGGCCGTTGAAGAAGAGGAAATTGAAGGAGACGACGATATCGATATAGACCAAATTAAAGATAAGCAAATTGTCGTTCCGGGCGAAGTTCTCTCGGAAGATTTAGAAAATTTTAATCCTGGAAGAGGAACAATTAGAAAAGACGATAAAATCGTATCAGTCTATGTGGGACTTAAAGTGATTAGAAAAAACTTTATTAATGTGATTCCTCTACGCGGAATTTACAATCCGAAACCGGGAGATAAGGTTATTGGTATCGTTATTGATAAAAATCCAGTAAAATGGAAGTTAGATATCAACGCAAAATATTTTGGAATATTGAAACCCAGCAATACGTTAAAAAATCAAAAATCAAGAAGACCTAGAGGCGAACAGCCTTCTACAGAAGATTTAGATGTTGGTGATGTTTTAATCGTTAAAGTTATTCAAGCAGATAGATTGCATCATCCGGAATTAACTACTGTTGGAAAATTTTTAGGCAAAAGACATTCGGGAAGAATAATTGAAATTCCTCCACCAAAAATTCCTAGAATTATAGGACGCAAAGGTTCTATGATAAATCTTTTGAAAAAAATGACTAAATGTAATATTTTTGTTACTCAAAACGGAAGAATTTGGATACAGGGGGATGATATTGAGCACGAATGTCTCCTAATTGATACAATTTATAAAATTGAAAACGAAGCCCATACATCGGGTTTAACCGATAGAATTAAAGAATTTATATTGAACGAAAAATCAAAAAGAGGTATTGATCAATGAGCTTATTAATTAAAGACGAAGCCCCAGAGAAATTAATTGATGAAAATGGAAAAAGAGTTGACGGTAGAGGTTTAAAGGATCTGCGACCAATAAAAATGGAAGTTGGAATAGTCCCAAATGCAGCTGGAAGCGCATATATCGAATGGGGCGGAAACAAAATCTACGCTGCAGTATATGGACCAAGAGAAGTACACCCTCACCATATGGCACGTCCAGATAGAGGTATATTAAGGGTATTTTACAGAATGGCCACATTTAGCGTGCACGAGAGAAAAAGAGCCGCACCTGGGCGAAGAGAAAAAGAAATTTCCATGGTTATGGAAAATTCGTTATCACCAGTTTTATTTTTAGAATTGTACCCTGACTCCGCATTAGAACTTTTTGTTGAAATTATAGCTGCAGATGGAGGTACGAGGTGCGCAAGTATTACAGTTGCAGCCCTTGCTCTTGCAGACGCTGGAATTCCGATGAGGAGCTTAGTTACGGCAGTAGCGGGAGGAAAAGCAGACGGTAAACTCATATTAGATTGTAGCGGTGATGAAGATAAAGCCGGAGAAGCGGACTTACCAGTAGCAATAACATGGTTTAATAACGAGATCTCGTTATTACAATTCGATGGAATAATGAGCTTAGAAGAATTCGAAGAAACAATTGAGTCTGTAAAAGAATCACTAGAAAAAATTCACGAAATGCAACAAGAAGCGTTAAAAAGAAAATATATAGACATCAGAAATGATATTAAGGAAAATGAATCTGAACATCAACACGAAGGAGGCGATCAAGAGATATGATAAATCTCTCAAAAATTATCGCAACAACTGAAGCAAAGTACATTTTAAAAAATTTGAGAAAAGGAAAAAGAATAGACGGAAGAGATCTATTTCAATATAGAGATGTAAATGTTGAGGT
>JAHQWX010000392.1 GCA_029856375.1 Promethearchaeia archaeon
CGGTTTGTTTAATCTTTATGGTGACATGTACGGTAAAGAGACTTTATGCCATTACTTATATTATTGGTTCTTTTTCTTCTATCCCTTAACACTATTGCCCAATATAGTCGGATTCTTCATTTGGGACGCGCTCAGATTAGTTACTTTTATTTACATAATCCTTAATATCGATAAATATATTAAAAACGATAAAAATTTCCTTATCTGGGAAGGTATTACCTTTACTGCCTTCTATTTTGATCAGTACTTAAATAATACGAATTTTCTTATCCTCTTTTTTCTTTTCATTTCCTACAAAATGCTCTTAGAAGATAAGAAAGTTTTGGCATCTGTGTTTTTCTTTCTCGCGATTTTTAAAATCAACGCGATGCTTTATCTCGTAGTCATACTCATAAACAAAAAAATATCCACCAAGGAGTTGATCATTTATTACATTATCCCATTCACCGTATTAATGATCCCCTATATAATTTTCCCAGACTATCTTTTGCAATGGTTGAGCAACTTGGGATTTTTCTATTCTGAAATTCCAGAAGAGCCTAGCTTGTTTAACATATTCCGAACATTAATAATTCTTCTATGGAAATTATTTCAATTTGCGCAGTGGATGTTTTATGGGTTTATTATTGCCATATTTATCGAAGATCAAAAAGAAGAGCGACAAAAAACCTTAATAACCGTAGTAGCACTTTTTTTTTTGGCGTTACTAATAGTAATAGTAATTACAATTATTTTCTTTCCTTTATTCTAATAAAATTGTTAATTATTTAAAACAAAAAAATTATCCAAAACACAATGAATAACGAAAATCGAAATAATCAACTTAAGAAATTTATATTTCTCGTTACAATAACTACAGTTTTTTTAGTAGTTTCAAGAATAATTTACAGGATTTTCGAATTCCCAGAGTTCCTCGAGAGCTTAAGAGATGTTGATTATTATATGAGGTTTGAAGAAGTAAAAAATGGATTATTCGATTTCTATAATCCGGATAAAGATTTTCCAGCCGTTTATTTATATTACTGGTACTTTATTTTTTTTCCAATGAGTTTAATTCCCACAGAAATTGGTCTGTACATATGGGACGGTTTAAGGCTTATATCAACGATTTATGTTATGAAAAAGGTACCAAAAATTACTGATAATCCAAAAGATCTGTTCGTTTTTTATGGAGGTACATTAGTTGGATATCTTCTCGACGGGTATTTTAATAATTGTAATTTCTTAATTCAACTTTTATTATTAGAATCTTATTTATCTTGGGAAAAAGGAAGAAAATGGGTTGCAGGATTGTTGTTCACGCTCGCGCTCTTCAAAATTAATGTTTTTATTTACCTCCCAATTCTTGGATTCATTAAAAAAATAAAATTAAAAGATTTAATATATTATTTATTACCAATTGGGTTATTATCTATTTTCTATATAATATTTCCCGATTTCTTCTTGCAAATGCTAAAGAACTGGGTGAATTTAGAAGGACAAGAACCAGTTGCTTTTACTCCATTTTCTTTCATAATAATTTTTAATCTCTTAACTTGGCAAGCTTTACAACCAGCACAGTTAATGTATTTCTGTTTAATGGTGATTATTGCAACTGAATATTTCCAAGATATTAAAAAACGAGAGCGCTTTAGGAAATTTGTTGTAATTAGTTTAACTTCATATTACATTATAGAAATAATTCTTGTAATATTATTCCCACCTGTTTAAAAATTAGAGAATCATAAAATTGAGCGAAGAAATCCCGTTTGTAATACTTGTCGGCGGAAAAAGTAAACGATTTGGCAACGATAAAGGATTGACTACGATTTTTGGAAAAACATTCATCCAACACCAACTCGAATCCCTACTGAAAATTAGCAGAAACATCTTTTTATCGGCTCGTGATAAGAAACAAATACAACATTATGCAGAAGAAATTACATCTTTTAACGCTGTATCATTTATTCTAGACGAAAGTGATATCACAAAAGAGAAGTACTTCCAAAGCCCCTTAATAGGGATGTACTCAATTTTTAAACATTTATTAAATTCCAATTTCTCGAAAGTTTTTCTCATTTCTTGTGATCTACCACTTTTAAAGCGAGAAATTGCAAAATTAATGTTAAGAGAATCCCGAGGTTATGATTGTTGCATTCCAAGGTGGAATAATAGCTATTTAGAACCATTATTTGCAATATATCCGATTCAAAAAGGATACGAGGAAGCAAAGAAAAATTTAATAAGTTCAAAGTATAGATTGAGAGAAATTCTTAGCAAAGATTGGAAGATAAATTATGTTTCTATTGAGAATAAAATAAAACCTATCGATAAAGAATTACTCACCTTTTATAATATTAATACAGAAGAAGATTTAGAAATTCTTAAAAATTTGCTCGGAGAAATTCGAAAGTAAATATATCTTATTTGGTTTTATTTTTAAAGCAAAAGGAAACTATTCTAAATCCTCCAAATTTTCAAATTAAGGAAGAATTTAGACATTTGTGTTTATTAAACTAAATATAAACTTTTTTAAAATATTACATTTTAATCTAATTATCGTTTAGTCAGAAACATTGTAGAGGAAATATGCCAGTTAAAGTAGCTTTTATGCAACTTTCAAGTTGTTGGGGCTGTCATCAGAGCCTAGTAAACGCACACCTTGGTTTACTACCGATTTTATCCGAATTAGACATCGTTTATTGGCCTGCAGTCGTAGATTTCAAACACGACTCGTTAGTCGCACGCAGAGATGGTTCTATAACCGTCGGTTTTATTGAAGGTATGATAAGAACTAAAGAAGATTTAGAAAATACAAAATTAATTAGGAAAAAATGTCAAATAGTTATTGCATTTGGGACATGTGCTTGCTTTGG
>JAHQWX010000393.1 GCA_029856375.1 Promethearchaeia archaeon
CGATTTAAAGCTTTTAGACGCATTTTTTCTAAAGAGATGAGCCCATCAAGGTGTTCTGGTTCGTTATAATAAAGATCTACCAAACTTTCGTAGATTTTTTTAGCATCTTTATAGGCATAATCGAAGTTGTTTTTCTCTTTAAATTTCTGAATATTATATTCGGTTTTTACTCGTAAATGCGAAAACTCTCCCGCATCCCTATATTCACCGCGAGTTATTCCTTTTTGCTGTAAATCATACAGAATTTGTGAAGCATCGTTAAAGATTTCGTAAGACTTGTTCCAATTTTCAAGAAAAAACTCAAATTTCCCCGAGAGGTAATACAAAAATGGAGGAAACGCGAGAGAAAAGGGATTATCCATTAATTCTTTATCCAATTTTAGTAGAGCAAAATCAATATCCTTTAACTTCTCAACGCCTTTTTGTGCGTAATCTTTCTTTAATTGATCTAAGTCGATATTACGGAATTTCTCATTAAGCAAAACAATTTAACTATTCATTTGTAAGATTAAAAAGTTTAGCTAGGTTAAATTTAAAATCTTTACAATAATTAATAATAATAAGGAGATCTTGAAATATCAGTTCATACATCAAGTGCTTTACGCCAGAGTGGCCGGGACCGGCATCCATCTCGTTGATAATATAAAAAACGAGAGAACTGGAAAAATATCCTATAAAGAATATAAGATTTGGGGGATAAAATCCTTTATTAACGAATTCGTTCACGATATTTACACCGCCCTTGTGCTTAAACTCCCCGAGAATGAGAGTAAATTCAATTCAGACGATTTAATTGAACCTCTTTTGTCTTTATGCGAAAAATTTAACTGTTCTACTATTGATTTTGAAAAAAATATCGAATCATTGAAAATATTTCCTGAGATTTGGGAAACTATGGATAATGAACAGCAAGCTTCGTTTTATCTAAACTCTTTTTTCGAAATACTCGAAAATTCAAGAATTAATAACTACAAAATCGCTCTTAGTTTCAGCCAACTATTATGCGTTCTTTTTGGAAAAAATGGCATCCGTGAAAATGAACAAGAATTACGAGATATCGACTTTCTAAAAAAGGATTTTGGATTTGTTTTTAGAGCCCGAGAATATGTTAAAGCATTTTCCTATTCTCTTTCTAACGGTCATTATAAGAATCTTCTAAAAAGATTAAATCAAGCGCTATATCAAGAATACTTAGACACATTTATTTTTAATGTAATTATTGAAAAATCAATGTCCAGAGAAGATTGCGAGCCAGAAATAGAATTCAATGGGAATATTTTTGAAACCTTTGAACTTTTGAGAAATGGCACAGATAGAGAAAAGCTTAAAGCAATTGAAATCATTATTGAGAACAAATATTTTGAGGCAATTGATGAGTTAGAGTACTATCTGAATAATATCAATCCCGATGTAATGAATGCTGCTTTAGACGCTATAATATATTTAAAAGAAATCATTGAATAGGGCGAGAAAAAGATGGAAAGGGACGTTGTATTTAAAATTTTTATTTGTGGGGAAGGAGGTGTGGGAAAGACAACTTTAACTAAACGTTATGTTACTGGTCTTTTCGATGACGCCACAAAAATGACAATTGGGCTAGATTTCCATAAGAAAGATCTCTTCGTAGAAGGTAAACGAGTTGCGTTGCAAATTTGGGATTTTGCGGGAGAAGATCGCTTCAGAGAGCTTTTGCCCAACTATGTTAAAGGCGCTGCTGGGGGCATATTCATGTACGATATAACTAGGTTCTCTTCCTTGAAAAATTTAAGTGAATGGTACTATTTAATTCGCGAAGGATTAAAACAATCTTCTACCTCGTTGGAAATTCCTCTTTTAATGATTGGGGGAAAAATTGATCTCGACTATAAAAGAGCCGTTACTAAAGACGAAGCAATAGATGCGGCGCAATCACTAAAATTTGCGGGATTTGGTGAATGTTCTGCAAAAACAGGGTACAATATTGAAAATATATTTATCACCTTAGCTACTTTAATGTTGAAGTCAATTGGTATGATTTAAATTAATACTACTTCATAGAATCTTTCACGGAATTTGTTAAAAAATAAAAAGTAAGTAATCAACCGTTCTCTTTTATTTTAAATTGCCTATTGCATAATATGGTTAATAAAATAATCAAAAAGAACAATCCCTTAGAAACAATATCAAACAGGAATTCGGTTAAAATAAATGAACAAATCTAAATTTTCTACTTTAGATTTTTTAGAGCAATTAAAACATGAAGTAGAAAAAATTATAGCTTTTAATATTAGGCAGGATGTTTTCAGTGAAGAATTTTTATGTCAGAATAAAAGGCATTTTGAATATGTTTTGGCTCAATCGAGGAAAAATCCAATGTTTGTACTTCTTAAACCAACTTTGGATGAATACATAAATCAACTTAAGATAAAGCTGGGATCGAATTATGAAAAGCTCAGGTCTTTATTTCATAAATATGAAACAAGTAATGAATTAAAAGATAGGAGAATTAAGATATATAAATATCATCCAAATATTGATATTGAATATTTTAAAGAAATAAATAATATTGAAAAGGCTTATTGGTTTGGTTTATTACTTGCAGATGGATCGATTACCATTCACAAAAAAAATCGCAATAAAATATTAAGTGTAGAAGTTAATATCAAAGATGGTATTATTATAAAGAACTTAATCCATGCCATAGGGTTTGATCCAAAATATGTAAAATATTATAAGAGAACTTCCTATAAAAAAAATGGGCAGAGATCGATCAGACGTATATTTCGTATTAGATTTACTAACGATGACTTTATAGAAAACATGATCTCTCATGGTTTTGTTTTAGGATCAAAAGCAGAAAAAATTAGA
>JAHQWX010000394.1 GCA_029856375.1 Promethearchaeia archaeon
TCGAATAAACTCTTCCTTTCGACGTAAATATTAAAAGGTTCGTCTCGAGAATATTTGGAGAATCCAAACCGAAACAAGCAGATATCGAAGAGAAATTAGCTATCTTGTTGCCAGAATCTAATTGTAAAAATTTCTATTGGGCAATTCTTGATTTTGGAAGTAAAATTTGCTCGAAAAAAAACCCGAAATGCGAATTGTGCCCAATTAACAATTCTTGCTCTTATTTTGGTAAGTAATGAACTTTAAAGGAAGATATTTTTCCATTTTTAATTTTTATTTCTCTATAACCCCCACCCGTTTCGGGACGATCGTAAGAGCCCAGGCCAATCGCGGGAGTTTGAACTATGTACGGCTTTCTCTCAATTATTTCCTCTGGAGTCTTTAAAATTTCAGAATAATCGTCGTAAAAAACAGCTGCGGGATTTTCTATCTTCTTTAAATTGAAGGGAACTGATTTGAAAACTGCGCTTTTTTCAATCGGCAATTCTAATCTAAATTCTCTTAAAGCGTGTGTGTGACCACAAAGCGCTAATGTACAATAATTTAAACAAAAACTTACCATTTCTTGCCAATTATCTGTTATTGTACCGTGTTTTAGATAAATTTTATTGTCTAAATTTCGCTTCTTCTCGGGAAGCCCCTTTTCTGCTAAAAAAGATTCTTTCAACTCGTCAATTTCTAAATAAGTATCTGGATTAAAAGCTTTCTTTATTTTTTGAATCCACTTTACTTTCTTAATGGGATTAATTACTGGACCGTGAGTAAAAAGAAACACATTATTATCTTTCTTAAATCCATAGTTTAGAAAATTTTCAATCATACCAATCTGAGCCTGCGTCATTCCTGCTGAAGAGGGAGACCCCCAGACTAAGTCCCGGAAATCTTTCCCCGAATCGTAGCCAGAGTTCATGAAAATGAAATGATTTTTCCCCAAGGTAACGATAAAATCAAGCGATGGATTAATTTCTTGCCAATAATTAATAAGGCATCTTCTAAGAGGCGTGAGTGCTCGAAACGGATCTGCAACCCAGTCGTCGAACAACATAATTGCCTCGGATAAAACTAATCCAATTTTTTTATACATCATACCCCATCTTAAGTCGTAATGAGCTAACCGAAAGTCGTGATTACCAGTGACTGTAAAAATAGGGCAGAGTAGTTCTTCTCCCTGAATCATTCCGGGCTTAGAATAATCTTCTTTATTTAAGATTATATCTCTAAAAATCTTCCAGTTTGTGTTTGTAAAGTGAAAATCTATGAGTTCGTCAATCGCAACTGAACTAAGTAGGCAAAAGTCAATGATATCACCAGTAAGAACTATAAAATCAATCTCGTTAGATAAGACCTTTCTGTTTATTAGTTTTATTAACTTACGAAATTGATTATTTGGATTAATTAATCTCTCTTTTAATGGAGGAACTTCTTTTTTCCTCAATTGGTTAAATAGTCGTTTAATTTTCTCAGTGATTTTTTTGGAAAAGTTTATATCGAGTTTCTCAAGAATCTCATCGTTCCTCTTTGCCAAATGGGGATCTGTGGCCTGAATAAAGGAGAAGTCTTTCCAATTTTGTTTTGTAAGAACAAAAGCGTGGAAATTTATTCTTGTTAGCTCTTCCGATAATTGTTGAGAAATATCAAACATAATGAAATTTCTTGATTTTAAAAATTCAGTAACTTCAGTAGATTCAACGAACGAAACTGATATTTTAAAAAAATTATTTAATTCGCCGAAAGTCTTAAATTTCCTAAAATATTCTTGCGGATTTAAGTAATTCTCGTTTTCTAAAAAAGATACTCGATTTATAGGAGTAAAATCGATTTTCTCAACTTTCTCCACATCAAGTGTTATTGGCTTACCCCTAACAGCCTCGTTTTTAACTGGACTATCTTCTGGTAGATCTTTAAGTTTTAAATTTAAGATGGGAATAAGGCTTATTGTTCCTTCAAGCGTAGTTTTTACGGATTCCGGATTGTCCTTATCTGAAGCAACGACTAATAACTCAAACAAATGTTTTTCAGTTTCAGAACTAATGTTGTATTCCAAAAAGTAAGGATATCCCAAATTTGGACCAACTATTATAGGATAATTGTTGGATGGCTCCTTAAAATCTACTAAAGTTAATGTACCACTAAGATTTTTAATATTCATATAAAGATAATTTAATTTAAGAGTTCGGATATATTTTAGAATATAATCGCCTACATATGAAAATTTAACTGTTGAGAAATTCATGAACCTCGAAAAAATATGTAGAACAAAAATCAAAATACCACTTATTGGGCTTTTAGCGTTATGCATGTTTATGATATTGTTGCCCCACGCTGTAAAATCGATTAATTTTCATTACGCCCCTCTCTCCGACCAACCGATTGCGATCGAAACGGTTTCGTACCAATCAACCGATCACACGGATGGGAGTCAATACCAAGTGGTTGGAAACTTGTTTATTCCCGGACCTAAGTTTTCGAACGATACTTTCCCGGGAATAGTTGCGTGTCATGGGTATTTATTTGGCCTCGGAAAAGAACAAATGAATCGATGGTGTATTGAGTTAGCGAGAAGGGGTTTTGTATGTTTATCAATTGATCTACCCGCAAATGGTATGACGCTCGGAAAAAACGATATGACACCGAACGCTGATATCAAACCCTATGTAATTGAGGACGGTTTGACTTATTTAAAATCGCTCGAGTGCGTTGATGACACTAAAATGGGACTTATTGGGATTAGCTATGGTGGAGGAATGGTCGCTATTAGTTCTGGTGTGTTAGGTAATAAAGTACAAGCAACAGTATGTATGAATGGTTTCACAAATTTAACTCATGTGTTAATAAAAGGAACATTA
>JAHQWX010000395.1 GCA_029856375.1 Promethearchaeia archaeon
CTACATTTCCCTCGGGATACGCTGCAACTTCGATAGGGCCAAATCCGACTTGACCGTACCACTTAATTGGTCTTTGATAGATGTTTCCTGCCTTATCAACGTGCCCTTCAGGCATCCAACCTTGAGGTTCATTGTCGCACGCGTTTTCAAGTTTAATCATTTCGGGAAACAACACCATGGAGAACGAAGTTTCTGCCTCGTCTGCGTGAATAAATGGCGTTTCAAAAGGCCCGCCGTGTTCTTTATCCATACAGAATTGTGGAATAGCGTGATACCAATTCACATTACATAGTACCGCGGGTAACTGATAATTCTTCGCCCACTCGTGGATGGCAGATGGAATAACATATTCCTGTCCGTGCCCGTTTAATAAAATCTGTTTTCTAAAGCCCATATTCCATAATCCCGCCATGATAGCGCGAAGGTTTCCCTTGAAAATTTCTTCCGGTACAATTATACTGCCAGGCATTCCAACATGGTGATAAGGATGTGAACCGTACCATATTGGTTCAGCAACGGTACAACCCGTTTTTTCTGCGACTGCTTCCGCCATACGCGTAACGAGGAAGGTATCTTCACCGATACAGGCGGCGCCTCCGTGATTTTCTGTCGATCCAACCGGTATAATTATCACATCGTTCTTTTTTAAGCGCTCTTGAATCTCAATAATGCTCATCGTTTGTAAATAAATGCCCGTAGGCTTATCCATAACGCCTCCCTTAGGAGGTAATTCCCATTTGCTCGTATTAAATCACATCTTGAAATTAATTTTTCAATTAAAAATATTAACGCAATTGTGATAAATGTATTTATTATAGAATAAAAAAAAATAGAAATTAGAAGATTTTTTAACTATATTTTTAAACTTCGATATCTGTTCGATCCTCTAATTTATGCTCGTAGACTTTGGGGGGCAACATAAAGAACGCAATGAGCCCTATGTTTGAAATGATTGCTAAAAATAGAAAAGGAAGCAAATAAGACGCCGTAATGCTTAAAACTACTCCCGTTAGTGATAAACCAAATACGCCCCCAAAGTTCGCAAATCCATTAGTTACTGAATAATATGTACTTACCATTTCGGGGTGTCGCTTAGAAATCCCTGTGACTATTGCAGCATAACTTGAATGACGCCAGCCGACTGCCATTCCAACGAGAGATGAAAAAAACAATAAAACGGTCCACATGGTTGGAATCAACATTAGCAACAAGGAGCAGGTTGTTATTAAATAGGCTAGATATACGCTTAATTTCCTAGTTTTTTTATCAGCAATTTGACCTCCCAAAATGGCGCCAATTACTACGCCTATTGATACAATCATCGTTATGTTTGCGTTATACATGTATATCATTGGATCGTTGGTTGTTAACGAGAGAGAGGTGCCAGTCGCTTCAATAAGATTCATCTGGATTAATATGAAAATAGAGATTATTAATATTGCTACAGCATCTATGATCGCTGCGAAAACTGAAAATAAGTAAGTTTTCCAATCTGTTTTATTGTTAAACATTTCTTTAAGGTGATGACCAATTTTTACAGCTGGATATTCTTTCGGTTCTTTTATTAGAATGGTTAGCAGCGAAATTACGATAGTACATATGCCTATAAGAACAAATAGCATAGGAACATCTAATCCCCCAAATACTACTAAACTAGCTAATGCAGGACCACCGGCAATTGCCCCTACGGATCTAAGACCCCAATTAAAACCCGAAACTCTGCCTAATTTCTCTTTTGGAGTGATATCGAGAACTAAACCATCAATAATTGTATCGGAAAACGCCACGGCTCCAAAAATAATCAATCCCATAATCATAAATACGGGAATTGCATTTTCTAAAGTAAATAAATTAGGAATAGCTAAAACTATCCAAAAAATTCCAGCGAGCGTCATCATAAGTAATATCCAAGGGCGTCGTCTCCCAAATCTTTTTGAACCCACTTTATCGCCAATAATTCCGAAAATAATTTTAAATATCCAGGGTAAACCTATGATTGATCCCAAGAAAGCGAGAGCTGCTGCGTCCAACACACCAACATATTGAATCAAATATATTGGGATAATAACCGCAAATAAACTCTGATCAATTCCTTGAAACAGATAATTTGAAGAAAAGATCGGAATGTAATAATTTTTAAATTCGACAGGTTCTGCTTCTGACATTTTTATTCACTTAAATTAAAATTAAATGTAAATTTATTTTTTTAAATAGTGTAGAAGGTTTCGTTTTTACTTTATATTAAACTTTATATTTCTTAACGAATAAGTAAAAAAGTCCTAATACGATTTTGGAGAGTAGCGATGGCGAAAGAGAAAGATAAAAAATTGAAAGAAAAATACAATATTGAGACGGGATATTTCGAAGATGGTCTCCCCTTTACTCGTATGGGCGATAAACCTCGTATTATACTCAGTATTGATAGTTTAAACGGCGACCATGTACCTTTATCGGGATTTATGTTAAAACAATTTGTTAAAACGGCCAAGATACTTGCACAAGATTACACAATTTATCACGTGTGCAGAAAACCAAATTTACCTGACGATTATTTAATGAACAATATGGCGGACGATTACGCGGAAATGATAAAAAGAGAGTTTAAAGATCCTGTCGATGTGATGGGAGCATCAACCGGCGGACAGATCGCGCATTTTCTCGCTGCTGATTACCCCGATTTAGTTAGAAAATTAGTAATTATATCAGCAGCATATCGTTTAAGCGATAAGGGTGTGGAAATAGAAGGAAGAGCAGAAAAATACGCTGAACAAGGTAAAATGGGTAAGGCTATGGCAACTCTTATAGAATTAATATATCCTTCTGGTATTAAAAGAAGCATAATG
>JAHQWX010000396.1 GCA_029856375.1 Promethearchaeia archaeon
AAATAAATCTGGAAGTAAAGAGATCCCTCTTAATAATCTCTACGATAAAGCTATAAGAAACGCTTGTTTTTCTTGCTCTGATTATGTTTCTGAGTTTGCAGATATATCAGTTGGGGATGTGGGAAGCGAAGATGGTTATAAAACTTTTATAATCAGGACTAAACGAGGTAAAGAAGTTCTAAATTTGGCCGTGGAAAGGGGAGTCTTGGAAACAAAGCCGCTATTAAAAGATAACGAAGAATTAGTGTTAGATATAACAAAGAATAAAACAGACATAGTAAAAATTGAGAAAGTTATTGAACACAGTTCAGAAATAAAAAGCTTCATATTAAGAAACGAAAGAATTGCCAGGGCGTATAAACCCGGAATGTTCGTTATCTTATGGGTTTTAAATGCAGATTTCTTGCCAATGTCGATCTCAAACATCAGTGGGAATTTAATTGAAATAACCGTACAAAAAATTGGAGAGGGAACAGCTGCAATGTTCGAATTAAAGGAGGGTGATAGCATTGGAATTAGAGGTCCTTTTGGAAACACTTGGAATTACGACGACGCGAACGACATACTAATTGTGGGCGGAGGCATGGGGATAGCAGCGATAACCTCCTTAATTGACCCGCTGAAACAGAATAAAAAGAATGTGTATGTAACCATAGGCGCGAAAGACGAAGCGTCGTTAATTTTCGCTGATAGATTAATAGACTTAATCCCTAACACGATGTGCGCCACCGAGGATGGTTCAATTGGGAAAAAATGTATGGTTACTGACTCCATGGAAGAAATTATTGAAAAAGAGAATATCGATTTAATACTCACTTGTGGTCCCGAAGTAATGATGAAAAGAGTTCTCGAAATTGCGGATTCGAAAAACATCGAAATTCAGGCGAGTTTAGAAAGGAAAATGAAATGCGGAGTTGGGTTATGTGGTTCCTGTTGCGTCGGCGAAAATAACGATGTAAGCGTTTGCAAAGAAGGACCAATATTTAACTCCGCTCAATTAAAGACCTTTCCTCAATTTGGAACCTATAAAAAATAAATTCCTCTCATTTGAAAGGATTTTTATCTTCCAGTATCTTTTCTTTGTAATCGCTTAAAATTGGAGGGGATAAACCTTTTTCGGTTGCTTCTTTCTTTAGATCTTTCATAATTTGAGCTAAATCTACGCCAACGGGACACCAATCGGAACATTTTTCACAGCCAGTGCATAAAAACAATCCCGCTTTCACGGCTGCTTCAATTCCATGATGAATGTATTCCTTAATGATCCCGGGAGCACCAAGTTGGTATCTACTTCCAAATATGTTGCCAAAGGCTCGAGAAGCGGTACACACAAAACTACAACTTTTACAACTGATGCATTTCAATAAATCTTTATATACAAGGTTCTCTTTTGCAGCCCTCGTGCGCCATTCATCGGCAAAAATTACTACTACCTCTTTCGCCCCATACATCCCTAATGATGTGTGACCTTGAACGCTTGAGCTATTCGACGGCGCAGCGATGATACTAATGTACGCTTGAGAAACTTTGTTAATTCTGCATAATGTTTTCGTTACGAGGCAGGCATCGAGAAAAGTAGGGACAATTTTAGTTATTCCAATCGCAGCAATATGTTTTTCAGCAAGTCTCGTTATTAAACTTATGTTTCCAGAATTCTCGCAGATTGCAATGGAACCATCTTCTGCAGCTATTGCGTTTGAAGATGTTAGCGCAATTTTTGTATTTTTTATTAAATCAGGACGGTGATATTCTCTGATATAGTTAGTTATAGCCTGTGCTTCAGGTTCGACCTCTACGCCAAACAATTCCTTTATTTTGGCTGCAATCTCTTCTGATGTGAACTGAACACCTGGTCCCAAGCGATAAGAAGGAAGCTTATAATCAAACCAGCGTTCCAGCTTTTCCCCTAACGCCGTCTCTACGACCTTAATACCATTATTCCTTGCATAATCAACGAGTCCGATATCGATTGCTTCTGTTGACGCTGATTTATAGACGACTTTGTGGTCTCCTATCTCCTCCAAAAAGATTTTTTGGGCTTCTTCGTTAGTTTTAGCGTAATGCACTTTAAATTTGCATGTATTACGCATTATATTTATGCATTTATCCACATAATAATCGATATTCTCTACGAAATCTTCTCTAATCTTCATGAGGTGATCTTTATGCCTCTCAACGAATTCTCGGGGAGTATCGTCGTATAAATATTTTAGATCGTGGGCTCTGTATTTAGCAGTACACGCAACTCTCCAAAAATCGGCAAATTTCTGTTCGTAAGTTCCCTTTTCTGTTATTCGATTAATTCTAGTCTTTAAATCGTCGTACAATTCCTTTCCTTTTTCGCTCATTTTAACTAATTTCTCCTCCATCCATAATTTTTACAATAAAATCTTCAAATTTAATTACAGAAGTTTTAAGTTTGTTGTCTTCTCTTATTCTTTTCAACGCCGTGTAGCAAAACGGGCAAGGCGTTATAATGACTTTCGCGCGCTGCTTTTTTACTTGATGAAAAATTAAAACAGAATTATAATCGCTGTTTTCTTTGAATATCGAATAAACGCCTCCGCCCGAACCGCAGCATAAAGAATTAATATTATTATTTTCCATCTCCTTTAATCGGATAGTTCCCTGAATAGAGTTTAATATTTTTCTTGGTTCTTCCATAATAGGAACCACAGCATTCTTGAGATGGCATGGATCGTGATAAGCAATTACCATTTTATTGCTGTTATATTTTAAGTTGAGTTTCTCTAATTTTTCTGGCTCAGCAATAAGTTGTAATATGTGCCTTACCTTTATATTAAAAC
>JAHQWX010000016.1 GCA_029856375.1 Promethearchaeia archaeon
AAATCTTTATAAAAATAATAGTGAAAGGTGCCACCTACATAACTACTTGCTCTGACGCAATCCGGAGGCAAATTAAGCATTTCATCCCTCAAGTCGATTTAAACCATATCTTCAATCTTTATTCTGCTATTGAAGAGAAATATAAGCCTTTCCCAGCCGAATCTAAGAAATTAAAAGAGCAAATGGGAATTCAAGGTCCAGTTTTGATCTATATTGGGCGCGTTGGCTTCTATAAAGGAGTAGATGACATAATTAAAGCATATTACCTAGCAAAAAAGGAAATCCCAACCCTCAACTTGGTAATAGGAGGAAAACCTGACTATAAAATGGAGAATACCTTCGAAGAATGGAAACGAAACTATAGGGATGTTCATTTTATAGGATTTATTCCACCTAATAAAATTCCAATGTATTATTCGATGGGTGATGTTTTTGTTACATATTCATTCGGATCGGAAGGCTTTGGTTTGACGCCGGTTGAAGCTATTGCGTGTGGGACTCCAGTTATCTGCTCTTCTCTTCCTGCTTATAAAGAAGTGCTCCAAGATAACGCCATATTCGTCCCTCCAAGAAGTCCCAAACAGTTAGCAAAAGAAATTGTTTTATTATTAAAAGACGATTCTAAGAGAGCGGAGCTAATTAAAAAAGCTCAAAAATTTATAACAAAATACAGCTGGGATTCTGTAGGCGGTAAATTAGAAAAAATTTACAAGCAGTTTGTATCTCTATAGGATTACTCGGTTTTCACTCGTTTTTCAAATTCTTCAATGCCAATAACTATAGGGTTTTCGAGTTCTTCTATTTTTTTCGATGTATCTATCCTATAATTCCCTTCTAAATATTCAAGAGCCTGTTTAATAGAATCCTTAGCGTCGTGAAAATGTTTTAAGGGAAAACCATTATCTATAAGGAATTGCTCTTGTGGGTATGTCTCTAATGGAAAAAATTCAATAGAAGGAACACCTAACAAGGCAGACTCCCTAACCATTGTTCCCCCTCCCGTTAATACGAGCTTCGCAAAATACATTATTTGCGATAAATTCTCTAAACCTCGATAAACTAGTATTTTATCTTCCTTGATTCTGCTCTCAAATTTCTTCGTAAGAAAATCAAATTGTTCCTCGTTCCTCGTTATTATTAAAAATTTGAAATCGGTAGTTTTTTGAATAATCTCAGGGATAATTGTTGCTAACTGGGTTTCGTGTGGTTCCATTTCATTAACGAGATATCCTGCTTTTGTCGGCTCTGTTCGGCATATTACATAATTTTCTTTCGAGAGATTCAAGTTTTTAAGAATTTCCTCGTTGGGCTCAAAATTCGAAAGCCATCCAACTTCATCGATTCCGTTGAACCTAATAATCTTTTCTTCTTTCAATCCATACTCAAAATACCATTCTAAAGGAATGCATTTGGGAACAATAACTTGGTTTGCATAGGGCAATGTCATGGAACAAGGACCATAAGATCTCGGTTCATCGTTAAACATAATATTAGGAATTTGAAGACCAAACGAAACTCTTAGCGCCTCTGGACTTGTGATACAAAACAGAAACTCAGGATTTTCATTATAAATTATTTCGATTAACTCTGATAATCGTTCTGAATATGATCTTAATTTTCCAATCAGATCCTTACCACCATATTTACCTACGGGAATGTAATCTACGCCCCATTTATCCAAGAGATAAAAAGTTGAATCGAAATCCCTAGCTGTAATAAATACATCGTGAGACTCCAACAATTTATCGTAAAGCGACCTAAGCATCGTAACGCTCTTAGGTTCGCAAAAATCTAGCCAAATTTTCAAAATTTTCACTCCTCCCATGAATTATACTCTAGGTTCGCAATTCCAGAGTTTCAAATTCTCTTTTAACCATTCGATTTCTCTTTTCACTCCATCCTGAAATTTAACTTTTGGGCTGTAATTTAGCTCCTTAGCGATTAAAGAGCTATCTAAAACAAAATTTTTTAGTTCCCCGGGCAATCTTTTCCTATTTACTTGATATTTACTTGATTCTCCTGGTTTTGGGTCGTCGTAAATTGGGTTAATACTTGGATTAATTAAATTAATAACCGTATTAGCGACATCGTTAACTGAGAAGTAGTCGTTTCCACCCACATTATACACCTTTCCATTCGACATATCACTTTTAGTAGCAAGAATATTCGCGTCAACAGCATCGTTGATATAAACATAATCTCTAATCTGTTTTCCATCTCCAAAAATAATCGGTGACTCTCCTTCCATGACTCTTTTAATAAATAAAGTAAGAACCCTTCCATACCATTCTCTCGGTCCGTAAACGATTCCGTATCTTAACGATGTGGTTGGAAGTCCGTATAATAAATAATACTGGAGGCAATATTTTTCTCCCGCTAATTTACTCACTCCATAGGGCCAATGGGGCATTAGTGGATGATTCTCGGGTTCTGGCGTGTAATGAGCTTGCCCATAGACGCCTCCAGAAGACGCGTATATAAACTTCTCAACATCGTTTTTTAACGCTGCATTCAAAACATTTATGGTGCCCTCTATATTTGTACGCAGATCGTGGATGGTATTGTCAATTCCAGTAAAGACCTCCAACTCTGCCGCGTGATGAGATACAATATTCACATCTTTCATCGCTTCGTTCATTCTAGTGGCGTCTAATATATCACCTTTAATAATTTCAACAGACTTGTTTTTAAGGAATTTCTCACTGCCAGTTGCGAAATTGTCATAAACAATAACTTCACCCGCTTTCTCTTCGATATATCTATCTACTAAGTGAGATCCTATGAAACCAGCACCGCCAGTGATTAAAACAGTTTTTCCTTCAATGTCCATTGTATTCACTTAACACCATGCCTTTATTCAAATATTTTAAATAATTATACACTTAAATTCCTTATTTATCGCATTTACAGGGATTCGAATCGCAACTTAGGCATTTATTTGGATATTTATCAATTAATGCTTTCTCTAAATCAATATTGAGAATATTGGCAAGAGAGGATGTCCAAGCAATAATATCTGCCAGTTCATCCGATATTTTTGAACGATTAAGATCCTTTTTATTTAAATTATCGGCTAGTTCGCCAATCTCTTCAACAAGCCAAATAAATGTCTTATAAACGCCCCTTTCCACATCACGATGATAATACAATTCGTTCATTAAAAGTTGAAAATCTGAAACTTTCATTTAGTATTAGTAGAAAGCGATTTTTAATTAATATTTGGGTTTCTCAGAAGAGCCAGCCAAAAATTCCAACGTGTGCGAGAATAACCACAACAATTAAAATAATAGCAAACGCTATCGATGCAATAGGTCCAACTTTAATACCGATAGAGCTATCCTCAAAAAATCTCATAAGACCTGCCCCGCTCATGGGCATTGGGGATTTACTACTTCTTCTCTTGCTTCGACGAGATCTTCTTTGAGACATTTTATCAGTTAAGATATGTTATTTATGATAATAAAGATATCTAAATTAATTAAAATTACTAAAAAAAAATTTATGTATTACCGTTTATTTTTAAAAAAATATTAAAACGATTTCAGATTAAAATTTTCAAGTTAATACGGGTCGTCGTTAGAAAGTGGATGCAACTATTTTTAAAATTAAAAGTGTTAAGAAGAGAAAAATCTATTCATTACTCAGCGTTTTAATTGTTTTCCTAATCTTAATCTCTTTAAACACTCAAAATACGCAAAAACAAGTTGTATTCACAAACTCCGATTCTTTTGGCGCTTCCTCAATTATAGAAACTTTTGATGGCGTTGAAGTTTCAAGCACAATTAGGAGAGTTAATTTAGAAGGAACGGGTTTGGTGACGGTTAGAGATACTTTTACAGTGAAAAATGATAGGGAAAATCCATTATCCTTTATTAGTGTTGGAATTAATGAGTCTTATCTTGAAGATCTTGTGTATTATAACGCTGAAGGTTCTTTCTTACAAACTTTAGAGGTTCAATTTTCAGAAGAAATGATCGAATCATATAGAATGATTTATATTTTCTTCGATACTCCACTATTACCCTCAGAACAAACATCATTCACTTTCATTCAAACGTATCAGAATCTCTATAATTACACAGGTTCATATACGGAAGAATATTCGGATCAAACAATAGGATTTGATTTTTATATATATCCCATTCTTCCTTATCAAGTTGATGACGCACAAGTAACATTTTTCCTCCCTGAAGGTGGATTAAATCTTAGGGTATTTAACGATTCAGACGAAGAAGAAACAATCACTGAGGATTCTCTAAAATATTCGAAAACATCAATACCTACATTTTATTACGTTGCATTAAAAGGAGAATTTACCTATACGCAAAGCACCAAATTACAATTGGATAGCGTCCAACGAAAAATTATGTTCAATTCGTTAGGATACTTGCTAGTTGAAGAGACTCATGAGATCCACAACACTGGACCAATACCTATTACAGGATTCACGATCTTAGTACCTGCAGAGGTTTCAGCGATCACAGTTTATGATGATATAGGTCCACTTACCGGAGCGTCCCTTGCAGGCTTCGAAAATCTAGATGGAAAAACTAAAGATTTAACTATAACTTTATCCACTAATCGTGTCAAACTAAATCCCGATGCAAAACTCAGATTTTATTTAACATATGCGCTGACATACGATAATTACCATATCTTTAATTGGATAGAACAATCAATTTCGATTAACATTCATCTTATCACATGTGATTTTATTATCCTTGACCAAGAAGTTGAGATAATAATTGATGGCTGTGGTGATATTTTGTCGTTATCAGAACAACCAAAATCAATTGAAAGCCAAGGCGATGATGTAGTTTTGGTTTACGACTCTGGTATAGTCGCTCCTCTGGAAGATTATAATATAAAAATCATTTACACGCTTGATGTTATTGAAATTTTAATGAGACCCTTAATTTTTACAATTCTAATATTGTTAGGGTTAATAGGTTTCGTAATTTTAACGAAATCCCGAAAGCCTGAGGCAGAAGAAGACATTTATAGAAAAGCGGATATCCCCGTCAACGAGTTGCGTCAGTTTTGTACCCTTTGTGAGGAGAGAAACGCCGTATTATTGGAAATTCTGCAAGCAGATGACGATGTTAAAAGAAAGAAATTAACAAAAAAGAAATATATTAATTTAATTAAAAAGTGCGAGGCAAGAATTAAAACGCTTGATGATGATATCGTGCCTCTCAGAAAATTATTAGAAGAATCGACAAACACTTTTGATAACACATTTAAAAAGTTCGACGACTTAGAAGCAAAAAGAATAAGTCTTAAAGATAGTATTAATCTATTGGAAAACAGATATAAACAAGGAAGAATGCCATCTAGGGAAGCTTATGAAAAATTACTAAGAGATTTGCTTAAACAACGAGATAAAATTAAAAAGGCGGTTGACCGCCTTGTAAATGAGATGAAAGCTTATTTAATTTGAATTATCAAAAAAATTCCAAGAACAACGTTTAATTTTAATAATTAACGACACATTTATTTTAATTGATTAAAATGAAAATTTGGCTTCAAGAAATTCTAGCATGTCCCATCGACAAGCACTATCCTTTAGAATTATTAATATTAAAATGGGAAACAATAACTGAAGAAATTGAGTATTTTTGGAAAACTTACCAAGACAAAAATATTCAAGAAATTGAAAAGGAGGACATTTTGAAAATTTCTGAAGAGAAAAATGATATTAAAGTGAGAGATAACATCGTTCTAAAATCCACAAGTATAGTTGAGTATTTAAAGTTAATTCTTGAAAGCATTCTAGAGTTAAGGAATGTTAAAGACCTCACAGATGTAAAATTTATAGAAGTCATTCTTAGTTTATTGCAAAATATCGTAAAAGAA
The DNA here is from genome assembly GCA_029856375.1 of Promethearchaeia archaeon. GTDB lineage: Archaea > Asgardarchaeota > Lokiarchaeia > Sigyniarchaeales > SOKP01 > 6H3-1. The sequence continues at coordinate 5,857 of JAHQWX010000016.1, forward strand.
AAAATTGAAGCTACACTATATGCAATTCCCAACGAAAAAAACATTGAAAAGCTGAAAAAGAACTTCAAGGACATTCTACCTGATTTGTACCTAATCAACAAAATTAAAGTTGATGCCGAAATTAAAGAAGGTCTTTTGTTCTGTTCTAAATGTAACAGATGGTATCCAATAATCGATACCATCCCCCAAATGCTCCCAGATAAATACAGAAATAAAAAAGAAGAGTTAAAGTTCCTTAAAACTTGGAGTAAAGAATTAGACGAGATAAATTTCTTGCAGAAAGAATTAGCGCCTCATAAAATTAAAGCCAAAAGCAATGATTCAAAAAATTAAAAGTATAGCAAAGCGAATGTTCATTTACGACATTGTTAAATGGAGGAGGGGCAAGAAATCTTCAAAAATGTGGAAAAATAAAGGCAAACCAATGCCCCCACCTCCAATAATAAAACAAAGAACTGTAAAAAGATTCCTAAAACAATACTCTATTCAAACACTAATTGAAACCGGAACTTTTTATGGTGATATGGTTGAGGCAAATCGAAAAAATGCGAAAAAAATAATCTCAATAGAACTCGATGAAAGGCTGTATAATCGAGCAAAAGAAAAATTCTCAAGATATAAACATATTAAAATAATTAACGGGGATAGTGGTGAAAAATTGCAGGAAATATTGCAAACCATAAGAGAAAGATGTGTTTTTTGGCTAGATAGTCATTATTCCGGAGAGGGAACTGCGAAAGGAAGCCTTGAGACACCAATTATGCAAGAGATAAAAGCAATTTTAAACCATTCCATCCCAGACCATGTGATTTTAATAGATGACGCTAGTAATTTCATTGGAGAAAAAGATTATCCCGAATTAGAAGAATTTAAGCAATATATTTTAAAAATGAAACCCAACTTGTTATTTTATGTAAAAAATGATATCATTAGAATTCATAAAGAATATGAATAAAGAATGTCCAATTTAGATATAACATACATTTTATATTTCTTATTTGCGGGCCTTTCTATTTTTGGAGTGGCTATTAGTGGATACTTAATTGCAAAAAAATTAAATAAACAAAGACCATTCGTTTTACCCCAACCAAAATTGCTACATTTTTTGGGTGTCTGGATTTTTTTATACTTATTATCACTTACCGTGGAATTATTAGGACATTTTGTTGGTATCTGGACTTGGTTGAGAGATTTTCACATTTTTTTACACGCAGCTTTCTGGTGGGCTAACATTCTAACCATTGGGGTATGGTTTTTATCTTCGCTAAATCCCCACCTAAGATATTTAATCCTGTTGGGGTGGGTGCTCCTTTTTGAATTAATTCAGGAAGCTACAATTCACTGGGTTACCCACTTTCCTTTACTTGGAAATCCGTACTTAATGATAATTCTTGTAATGTGCGTAGTATGTCTTGCCAGTTATCTTGCCTTAGACTTGTTAAAAAAACTGAAATTGTTGAAAAACAAAGACTAATCCTTTTAAAACAACTTTAATTATTTAATTATTAAGTTGTAATGCAATCAAGATAAAAGACACTTAGAGCTCCGTAGTGTAGTGGCCAAGCATCCGGGGCTTTGAACCCTGTGACGGCGGTTCGAATCCGCCCGGAGCTATTTTGTTTTCTATTTTGCCCCAATAACATTTCAAGTGAAAGGATAAAGTGCAGACATTCTCAGAATACAATTTTGGAATATTTGAGATAATAACCTTAATTATATTGTTTGGAATCTCTTTTTTAGCGACCTATTTTATTGTACCGCTTGTTATGAAGTTCGCGAGATCAAGAGGATGGATCGGGATAGACATCCATAAACTAGAAAAACCCGAAGTACCAGAATCTGGGGGGATAAGCATTGCATTAGGATTGGTAATTTCCCTTGTAATTTCGATATTTATATTCCCAACTCTTATCAATGAGATTTTGGTTATTCTCCTTACCGTAATAATCGCGAGTATTATTGGAATAATTGATGATCGAATCAAATTATCTTCCTTGGAAAAGACAGCCCTTACAATTATTAACGGTGGACCGATATTTTTGCTATATTATGTGGGATTTATTGAATATCAAAGTCCCACCATTCCAATCTTAGGCTCTCTACGATTGACATTAATATATCCCTTAGTAACTCCAGTAATTATTGCTGTTACTAGTAATACCGTGAATATGCTAGAAGGCTACAACGGAGAGGGTTCTGGGACTTGCCTCATCGCCGTGATTTTTATGTTAATTTCAGGTATAATTTGGGGTTCGGCACAAGCTGTTATATACTCAGTTCCTTTTATCGCAATTTTACTCGCGTTTTGGTTGTATAATAAACATCCCGCGAAAATATTTCCAGGAGATATAGGAACGCTTACCGTGGGTTCAATGATTGGATGTATCGCAATATTCGGATCTATTGAGGTTCCAACATTTTGTGTGTTATTAGGGCATGTTTTTAATAGTTTTTATGTCATATCTTCTCTCAGAAAGCTTATGGAAAGTAGCGAAATTCAATTGGAAAAGAGCGATATAGAATTACTCGAGAATGGTAAAATCAAAGCATCGAGAGAGGATGATGCAGCAATGAGCTTACCGAGATTAATTCTCGCAAAAGGAGAGTTGACCGAATCAGAATTAGTTAAAAATTTTTACGCGCTTTCTCTGGTTTGTGGTCAATTTGCTATTGTTTCCGCTGTTACAATGGCTTGGTTTGTAATGTCTGAAGATATTCTTCTTATCGTATCGAGTGGAATTATCGTTGGTATAATTTCTGGTGGAATTATCCTTTTAACTTACTTGAAATTCCCCAAAATTAGAGGCATCGTTGTTATAATGGTTGTCTTGTTGACATGTGGAGTAGTCTTTTTATGGTTTATTGATATGGTAATAATGGAGTATTTTCCAAATCCTTATAATTTAGTAATAAGCGCCGTTTTCACAACCATAGGTTTAGGTATTTGGTATTATATTGGATGCCTTCGTTATTTCTGGACCCAAATTGATAAAATGAAGAAAAGAGAAAACGCCGAGAAGAAATAGATAATTTCTATTTTTCAAGAAATGTGGTTTTGATTACATTAATTAAACTTTCAGCTATTTTATTTGAGTTTAATCTTTCTTTAAATAATTTATATCCATTATTCGCTATTCTTTTTCTCATTTTTTCGTCTTCATATAAGGTTAATATGGCATCTGCTAGGCTTTTAGAATCGTTTATTTTACATAAATAGCAATCTTTCTTATGAGTAAAAAGTTCTTTTATTGCTGGAGTATTTGCAGTAATCACGGGTTTATTCATGGCAATCCCAGTATATACCTTATTTGGTATAACGCGTCTTGCTTTTTGAGTCCCACCAAAAATGCCTAGTTGAATATTAGACCTTGCAATTGTTTCTGGAATATCTTCAATAGGAACTCGAGAATTGAATTTAATATTAGAAACATTTAGACTTTTCGCGAGTTTTATCTTTTCAAATTTTTCTCTGTTTGAACCGCCCGTTATCTCAAATCGAATGTTTTTATTTATATTTTCAATAATTTTAGCCGATTTAATTATGTTGTCTATACCGTGTAATGGTATATAGTTACCATTAAATCCAACGATCATTTCATCATCAGATCTTTTATATTTCCTCGGATAAAATAGCTCCTCGTCGGCGCCTAAATATATGGGCACAATTTTTTTTTGATTTAGGTGAAATATCCTTGAATATTGATTTTTTTCCATTAATGTGTGAGAAATTACCATATCTGACAAGTGAAAAGAGAAATACTCGATGAAATAGTAAAGCCTACTTAAAAGAGAATTTCTTTTCAACTTACGATAATCTGTAATTATCGAATCCACTAAGGATGTATACGGGTTGAATATTATTCGCGCTCTTTTCTTTCCTAATTTTTTGGTAAGAAAGTTTAAGAAATAAGCCGTGTAAATTGACTCGTGGCCTGGATAACCTATAAAGAAATAATCAAAATCTTCATAATTTACTTTGAAATATTTTTTCATCAAGATTTTATTTCGATCGACGAAACTTCTAAAGAATCTCGGGGTAAATAAGTATTTGCGGTTATGTAAAAAATCCCGAGCTAAATTTGGGGTCGAAAAGTTTATTTCAATAACATTAACATTCCGTATTTTTTTCAATCCTTTTAAAAAAACCCGATTTACGTTTCGGTCTTTATCATAGGCACCAAAAAAACAAATATTCATTATTTTTTCAAAAAGTATTTACTAAAATAAATTATTTTTAATCATATAATATAATTTTTCGAGGGTAAAAAGAATGAAAAAGATTTTGGTTACTGGTTCAGGCGGACCTGCTGGAGTAAACACGCTTAGATCGTTAGGTATCTCTCCCGAAAAGATGGTACTTTACAGCTCAGATATAAATGTTTATCATTTAGAGTTTTCTAGACCTTATGCAAAAGAAGTATTTCTCGTTCCTAGGTGCACGCAACCAGAATTTGTACCGAAGATTAACGAAATCGTCGAAAAACATAAGATTGAATTAATAATCCCTCAACCTGATATTGAGGTTGCCATATTATCTGAGAAAAGAGAAAAGTTCAATGCTAGTGTTTTTTTACCAAAAAAAGAGACTGTCAAAATTTGCCAAGATAAATTTAGAAGCGCAAAAATTTGGAAAAAACAAGGATTTCCCACCGTAAAAGCAATTGAAATTAAAAAAGACAATGTGGAAAACGATTTGGAACAAGCTTTTTCAATGCTAGGGGATAATCTCTGGATTAGAGCAAAACGAGGGGCTGGTGGTACAGGAAGCACTCCAGCAGATAATATAAAAACCGCAACAAGCTGGATTAACTATTGGTATTCAAGAGAAAAAGATTGGGAGTTTATAGCCCAAGAATTTTTGCCCGGAAGGAATATCGCTTTTCAGAGCGTATTTAATAATGGCGAATGCGTGACATCACAAGCGCGAGAGAGATTAGAATATATCTATCCATATCTTGCTCCCTCGGGAATAACTGGTACTCCAGTTGTAGCTAAGACAATACACGACGATGAGGTGAATAAGATCTCCACGAATGCAATCTTAAGTATTGATCCAAACGCAACAGGAATTTTCTCCGTAGATCTAAAAGAAGATAAATCTGGAAATATTGTTCCAACTGAAATTAATGCTGGAAGATTTTTTACTACCAATTTCTTTTACGCTTTTGCAGGAAAAGAACATAATAGCCCTCGAGCAAATATGGCTCATATTTTAGTAAAACTTGCATACAAGGAGTCTATACCTGAAGGAAACAATTATAATGTATTACCTGCAGATTTATACTGGATAAGACACATTGATTGCTCGCAACACTTAGTCCAAGAAAAGAATCTACAGTATAATCCTTAGTATTTGTCTTTTTTCTTAAAAGTAATAACTTTTTTAGTTTATTATATATAATACACTTTATAATGGAAAAGAAAAATCGCGTTTTATTTTTCACCCTATTTATTGTACTCTCTGCCTTGTCCTTTTATATCTTTGGATTTGTTATTTTTTCCCCAGATTGGCTTTTAATCATTACAGATTTCATTTTTTGGATCTTAATAATATTTTATTTTCTTACAATAAATGAAATAATCAACTGGATTAAAGAAGGTAAAAGAAGCGAATTAGCAGATTTAGTCGTTCTTGCGTTTTTATTCTTCTTGATATTCTTTTTATTTAAAGATATATTGATTGCGATCATAGGAGCGTTCTTTATTTATTTGCTTCTCGGGAGGTCTGAGGTAAAAGAATACGAAATTATTAGCAAATTACTTGATATTTCGTTAGTTACATATGCTGTTTTGTTTATCTCTGGAGTCACATCGAGATTACTAGAAAACGAACTTATTTTTAATATCGCATTCTCGTTCAGCTTTTGGTTAATATTAATTCTGGGATTTGCTTTTTTCGGTAGAAAATACCTAATCGTGTTCAGATTTATTAGCCCGGAGTATCTTACGCTGCTATTATATATATTGGCGTGGTTAGCAGTAGTTTTTATTAACCAATATACTCCCTTAGATTTTCTCTCATACATCTATATCGTCTTAATAATCACGAATTGGATCGTCTACTTCCTCTCAGGTCCTATTTTAGACAAAATGTTAGGCATTAAAAGAGTTCAAGACGAGAACTTAATCAATCTAGTAAACGAATTGAAAGAAAAAGTAGGAATAAAAGGTAAAATTAAGGTAGGTTTTGGTAAATACCCTATTCTTAACGCAATGGCCTACGGATCTTTTTTTGATAAAAGAATAGCGATAATTGCCGAGGATGTTTCTCAAATTGCGGAGGACGAGATCGATGGAATCATCGCTCACGAGCTCGCTCACACAAGGGGATATCATACATTAATTTTAACTCTTATAACTTCTATTGATTTATTTATTAGAATGTTGGTCAATTTCCCAGCAACTTATTACGATTATGTATTTGGAAATCCTAGCATTCCACTGTTTGCTTTTATAATTATAAATATTGGGATTTTTGTAATATTATATTTTTTCGTTAGAATTTTGGAGGGGCGTGCTGACTTAAAAACTAAACGAATTGGACTTGGACCTAATCTCACAAAGGCGTTATACAACTTAGAGAGCTTCTACGCGCATGGAAGAGATGTAGGACTTAACACTATGCTTCTGTGCGATGAGAAAATAACCAAAAATAACCAAATGTTAGATTACAAAAGTACTGCAGAATATATTAACAAATCAATG